>JAITOJ010000074.1 GCA_031290005.1 Treponema sp.
TTATCATTGTGCCCAGTCTGTAGAAAAATATTTAAAGGCTTATTTGGCTTATAATGATATTATCCCTGAAAAAACTCATAACTTGTCTTTTTTGAACAGTCTTTGTATTGAAAAAGATACTGGTTTTCAGAATATAAAAACAGCATGTGATTTTTTCAATAGATTTTCCAATGATATACGTTATCCACATAAATATGAAGTAAATGAAAGTGATGTAGCTATTTCTATAGGTGCTCCGGTAAAAAAGCCCAACTGCGCATAGCGAGACTGTCGAATTTCTATTTTTACAGAAGCCTTGTTACTTTTTTCCGCGAAGTGTAAACCGGTTCATTTTTTCCGGTGTTTCCGCGCCGCTTCCAGGCATTCCCGCTTAAACACCACCACCGAAAGCCCCGGATGCTCGATTTCTGCCTTGAGCCGGGCGGTGTTTTCTTCCAGGAGCTGCCGTTTTGCTTCCAGTTCCAGCAGATGTTCCGGCTTCACCCCCGCGCCCAAAATAAGGCCGCGGAGTTTTGACGAGGGCAGCATGGTTTCCTGGCACCCGGTCATGGCAACGATGGCATTGTCCAGAATGATCACCGTCATGGGCGTGTCCGTCGCCGCGGCGTCAATCAGGCCCGGGACGCCCGAATGCAGGAATGTGGAATCCCCGATGACCGCCACGGCGTAGGGAATGCCCGCGTCGCTGGCTCCCTTTGCCATGCCCACGGAAGCGCCCATGCACACGATGGATTCGGGCACTTCGTAGGGCGGCGCGGCTCCCAGGGAATAACAGCCGATATCCGAAGTAACCGCCACAGAGGGATGGTTTTCCGCCGGGTCAATCTCTTTCACCGCCCGCTTGATGGCCTCGTAACTGTCGCCATGAGGGCAGCCCTGACAAAGCTGGGGCGGACGGCCCGGCAGGGACAATGAGGAATACGAAGCGGGGAGTGAGGAACGGGCATTGGGGCGGGGAGGCAGGCCCAGGGCTTTGCGCACGTTGTCCGGGTCAAGTTCGCCGGTGCGGGGGACAGGGCCGCTTCCGCCTGTGCCATCGCCCCGTTTGCCCGCTATGGCGACGCCCTGGGGCAGGATGCCCCGCAGTTTTTCTTCTATAAAGGGCTGGCCTTCCTCAATGACCAGCAGGGTTTGGGCTTTTTCAGAGAGTTTTTGAATTAAGTCCGCCGGCAGGGGGTAGGCCCCGATGTGCAGGCGGGCGGGAACGCTGCCGCCCCGGGCTTTTACCAGGTCGGCAAGGTTTTCTTCATAGTAGTTGCCGCCAAGGCCGGCGGTGAGCACGGCAAAAGAGACGTCCCGGCCATCCAGTTCCAGCCTGTTCGCCGGGTGGGAGCCGGACCAGGAGAGGATGTCTTGCTGTTTTTCGATGAGGGCGGCGTAATTTTTACGCGCATAGCCGGGAAGGAGCATCCAGTGGGTCTTGTCCTTCGCCCTGGACACGGGATTTTGCGGGCGCGTCTCCGAGGCGGTCACCGCCGCCCGGGCGTGGGAAAGCCGGGTGGTCAGGCGCAGGAGCACCGGGGTCTGGAAGCGTTCGGAAAGCTCGAAAGCCTCGCGGGTCATGGCGTAGGCTTCCTGTTGATGCCGGGGTTCCAGGCAGGGAATCAGAGAAAAGGCGGCATAAAACCGCGAATCCTGCTCGTTCTGGGAACTGTGCATTCCCGGGTCGTCCGCCACGGCAATGACCAGGCCGCCCGCAATCCCCAGCAGGCTGCCGTTGATAAAGGGGTCGGCGGCCACGTTGAGACCCACGTGTTTCATGGTGACCAGGGCGCGCTTGCCCGCAAAGGACACGCCAAGCGCCGCTTCCACGGCGGTCTTTTCGTTGGCGCACCACCGGGCCACCGGGCCACCTTTTTCGTATTCCGCCAAAAGGTATTCCAGAATCTCCGTGGAGGGCGTTCCCGGATACCCGTAGGACGCGCTCACTCCGGCGTGGAGCGCCCCCAGCGCCACCGCCTCATCACCTAACAACGCATAGCTTTTCATCAATTTCGTAACTCCTTGATTGTTTCTAGTATATCTCATTTTCTCTCTAAAGGCAACCACATGTGCACAGTGGACACAGACAGCGCCCTGCATTATAATTAAGCCATGACTCTGTACTTTGCTTCCGGTAATCCCCACAAAAAGAGCGAAATAACGAAACTGTTTCCTGGTTTTACTATCCTGCTACCATCTGATGCGGGTATCTGTTTTGCTCCAGAGGAAACAGGAAACAGTTTTATGGAAAATGCCCGGATAAAAGCAGCCGTTCTTTGGGAGTCAGTCAAAGCTCCGGTGCTGGCTGACGATTCAGGACTTTGCGTTGATTCCCTGAATGGCGGGCCGGGTCTCTATTCCGCACGATACGGCGGAGGTATTTCCCAGGAGAATAAAAACCGGCTGCTCCTTGAGGAAGTGCATTCTGTTCTTGTCCGCACGCCAGACAGCGGCGGAAAAAATCCCCGTTCCTGCCGGTTTGTGTGCGCCATGGTATTGATGCTTGCGCCCTGCCGGTTTTTTGCTGTCCAGGAAACGCTGGAAGGCGCGCTTGTGGAAACCCTGGAGGATGCCAGGGGAGGGCAAGGTTTCGGTTACGACCCTGTTTTTATTCCCCAGGGATACAAGAACACCCTGGCCGAGCTTGACCCGGAAGAAAAGAACCGGATTTCTCACCGGGGTAGGGCGGCGTACGCCCTTGACAAAATTATACCTCTTTTATACGATAACCTCGTTTGATGATGACTAACAAAACAAAACAACGGAACGTTTTTTTTATCCCATTGTTATGCCTGAGCGCTCTGTTATTCGGCGGCGCTTTGGGCATTGGCCTTGCGGCGACGACAAATACAATCAATACCGAAAACTTTATTGAACTCACTGCCGCCCTTCCCACCAAGCTGCTGGATATTAACGGTGAACTCATAACCGAGCTTGCGGCGGAAGAAAAGCGGGAAATCATCAATTTCAGGCAGCTTCCCAAACATCTGGTGGATGCTTTGGTCATCCGGGAAGACCGGATATTCTATCAACATCCGGGATTCAGCCTTCGGGCAATTCTGCGCGCCACAGTGGGCAAGGTTATGGGAAGCCAGCTTGGAGGGGGCAGCACTCTGAGCCAGCAGATTGCCGGAACCCTGTATGCGGACCGCACGGAGATTTCCCTGATGCGAAAATTCCGGGAACTCTGGTGGGCAATCCAGATGGAACGGCGTTATTCAAAAGATGAGATTCTGGAAATCTACTTGAACCGTATTTATTTCGGCGCGGGAACCTATGGGGTCAACGCGGCGTCCAAATACTACTTTGGGCACGGGGTCGATTCTCTCACCCCCGCAGAAGCCGCCGTCCTGGTAGTGCAGCTTTCAAATCCCGCCTATTACAATCCTTTTGACTACCCAAACCGGGCTATGGACCGGCAAAAGGCAGTGCTTACCGCCATGACCGAGTTCGGCTATCTGAATTCCGTTGAGGCAGAATCGTCCTTTGAAGACTTTTGGGCCAACTTCGATTATTCCCGCATAAATTCCGCGGCCTATTTTTTGCAGAATGACAAGGCTCCCTGGTTCAGCGAATATGTGCGCCGGGAACTGGGGTCGCTGATATATGGCGCCCAGGATATATATACCGGGGGATTTACCGTACACACAACATTGAACCTGAAGCATCAGCAGGCTGCCCAGGCCGTGATGAGCGAATACAACGGGCTTGCTAACCAGCGTTACCGGGCTTCCAGCGGGGCGCGCCGGAATGACGCCGGGGGGATGTATACGCCCATTACGGAACTGCTGACTCTGGTTTTCGACCTTCCCAGCCTCAAACTGACTGATCAGCGTTCAAAGGTCCAGATCAATTCGACCTATATGCAGCGGATAAATCCCATAATTGACGTGCTTTCCATGATGTTCAACATGGAAAATATGAAGGTCGACATGGTCGGCAGGGCAAATGAACAGATTAACGCCGCGGCAAACGAAGATATGGTGGAGGGCGCCCTGATTTCCATCGAAAATGATACCGGCGCCATTACCGCTCTGGTGGGGGGGAGCGAATTCACCGAAAGCAATCAGTTTATCCGGGCAGTGCAGGCGCGGGTGCAGCCCGGCAGCACCTTCAAACCTCTCTATTATTCCGCAGCCATTGACTCAAAAAAATTTACCACGGTTACCCCTCTGGATGACAGTCCGGTGGTATTTTATAACGAATATGGCGTGCCCTATATTCCCGACAATTACGGCGGAGTCTGGCGCGGCACCGTGCAGCTTTACCGGGCTCTGGCGCTTTCACTCAATATTCCGGCCCTGGAAGTGCTGGACGGTATTGGCTTTGACGCCGCAATCGACCGTTCCGTGGCGCTTTTGGGGATTTCCAAAGAGGAGCTTCCGTCGCGGGGATTTGAGCGGGTCTATCCCCTGGGGCTTGGTTCCTGTTCCGTCAGGCCCGTGGAAATGGCCCGTGCTTTTGCCATATTCGTGAATGGCGGCAGGGACATCACTCCGTATGCTATCCGCACTGTGGAAGACCGGAACGGCCGGGTCTTTCTGACCCCCGAACAGGATATCCGCCGCTCAATTCAGGCAAAAGGACAGGCGGCCCAGGTGATTTCTCCCCAGAACGCCTTTATCATGACCAATATGCTGCAAGCCTCGGTCAGTTGGGGAACCCTGGCGAACGGGTCGCAGAACGGCAGAATCTTTACCTATAAAAATAGCAACGGCGACAATTATGTGCTGCCCTCGGCGGGAAAAACCGGAACCACCCAGAACTGGTCAGACGCCTGGACTATCGGTTCCACTCCTTATTTGACCGCCGCGGTGTGGTTCGGCTTTGACAAAAAAGGCAAATCCCTGGGGCGTGACCAGACCGGAGCGGCGATTGCGGCGCCGGCCTGGGCAAAGTATATGTATATTGCTAATGAAGATTACACGTATAAGGAGTTCCCCAGACCTCATAGCGGACTGGTTCACGCTGAGGTTTGCGCGGTTTCCGGCCAGCTTTTGACCCCCGAATGCGGCGCCAGCAGCACGAGCCAGTATTTCCTTGCGGGAACCCAGCCGACCACCCAATGCAGCTATCACAAAAATATGGTGACCACCAAGCCGATTCTGGTGGAGCGGATTGCCCGGGAACAACTGCAATCCGGCGTGCCCGCCACAGCCCCCGTGACGAGCCGGCCCCTGGTGGTTGATTTGTCTTTCCTGATCGCGTCTCCCGCGATTACGCGGCCCGCTGTTGAAGAACAGGAAGACATGCCGGCACAGAGTGAGCCGGAAGTTTTCAGTGAATCGGTGAGTTCTGAAAATATTGAGGAGTCTTACAATTTTTTGCTTGATTAAATGAGATGAAAAAGGAGGACAGAATGCAGGTGCAGATAAGCGAAATTAAGGTGAAACATCGGGTGCGCAGGGACTTGGGTAATCTGGAAACCCTCAAAGACAGCCTGCGGCGGTATGGGCTGCTTACCCCCATAACCCTGAACGGCAGATACGAACTTGTTGCCGGGGGCAGGCGGCTTGAGGCGGCGAAACAGTTGGGCTGGACCAGCATTACCGCCAATGTTGTGGAACCCGCTGACGAAGTGGCTCAGCTTGAAATGGAACTGGAAGAAAACACCCAGCGTTCAGACTTCACCAATGCGGATTTGCTGGAAGGCTATCAAAGACTGGAAAAACTCAAACATCCGGGGGTTTTCCGGCAAATCTGGAAAGCCATCAAAGAGTTTTTCGCGCGGATTTTTCACCGTTAATAACGGTTTAGCTCTTGGATACCACCCGGCAGTACCGTTTTTTCCCCGCCCGCAGAACAAGCTCTCCCTGATTATCCAAATGTCCGCTGCCGATGAGTGCCGCCGCATCCGTGACCGCCTGCAAGCTGCCGTCCGGGCCGGACACAAAGGCTCCGCCCTGCTGCACCAGCCTGCGGCCTTCGCTCTTGCTGAGGCACAATCCCGCGTCGGTGAACAGGTCAACCACGTTGTACCCCGCGTCAAACCGGGACTTGGGCAGCTCCGCCGCGGGCATGGCCTCCCGGTCGCCCCCGCCGCCAAAGGCAGCTTTGGCTCCAGACAGGGCCTTGTCCGCCTCGTCTTTGCCGTGGATAATCGCCGTGATTTCCCAGGCTAACCGTTCCTTGGCGGCGTTGATGTTTCCCGCCAGCAGAGCGTCGATTTCCGCCATTGGCAGGAAGGTGAACAGGAGCAGGAACTTCCGCACGTCCGCGTCGGTCACGTTCCGCCAGTACTGAAAAAAGTCATATATCGGAGTCAGGCCGGGGTCAAGGAAGAGGGCGCCCTTTTCGGTCTTGCCCATTTTTTTACCGTCCGAGGTGGTCACCAGGGGGAAGGTGAGACCATAGGCCGCGTCCCCGGTTTTGCGCCGGATTAAATCGACTCCGGCCACAATGTTGCCCCACTGGTCGTCACCGCCGATTTGCAGGGCGCAGTTGTGCCGCCGGCGTAGTTGCAGAAAGTCGAAGCTCTGCAAAAGCTGATAGTTAAATTCGATGAACGACAGGCCTGTTTCCAGGCGTTTTTTGTAGGATTCAAAGGTGAGCATCTTGTTCACCGAAAAGCAGGAGCCGATGTCCCTGAGGAAGTCGATATAGTTCAGGTCAGCCAGCCAGAATTTGTTGTTGTCTGCCAGGGCGTTTTTACCGTCAAAGCCCAGAAACCGGTCAAGCTGCTTTTCGATACTGGCCACGTTGGCGTCAATCTGTTCGTAGGAAAGCATTTGCCGCATCTCGGTTTTTCCCGACGGGTCGCCGATACGGGCGGTTCCCCCGCCGATAAGGGCGATTCCCCGGTGCCCCGCTTCCCGCAAATGCCGGTAGGCAAAAAAGGGCACCATGTGGCCGATATGCAGACTGGGCCCCGTGGGATCGCAGCCCACGTAAAAGGTAACCGGTTCCCTGTCCATCAGGGCGGAAAGGCCGTCCGCATCGGTGCATTGCTGAAAAAATCCCCGTTCTTGTAAGGTTTGAAGCGCGCTATTCATAGGGGAAGTATATTGGAAAGAGCGGCAATGCACAAGAGATTTCTCGACTCCGATTTAAATGCTGATAATTTCAGCGCTGCTCTTCTTGCCGGAAAATTTTCGCGTGAATTTTTTTACGGCGATTTTTCCCTTGCGTTTCACAATCTGCTTTATGACGATCGGTTTCAGTTTTTCATACGACACACCCTCGCCGTCATATTTTCGCACGAGCGAAATCGCGTCAAACTTGCATTTTGTGGTACACTGTCCGCATCCTACGCACAGGAATTCATCGGTTACCGTAGCTCCGCAGCCGAGGCAGCGTTCGGTTTCTTTTTTGAGCTGCTCCTCGGTAAAGGTTCCACGCTCGTCCTTAAAGGATTTTTTTCCTACCGCTGTTTCGGGTACCGCATTCTGGCGCGGTGTGTTGTCAAAGCCTTCGATAACCGCGTTTTGTTTGTCGAGCGCGCGGTATTCACGCCGATCGCGGCCGATGACAAGACTCTGCCCCGGCTGCACAAAGCGGTGAATTGAAATTGCCGCTTCTTTTCCCAGCGCGATTGCGTCGATGGCAAACTTCGGACCGGTGAACGCATCGCCGCCCGCGAACACATCGGGCTCCGCTGTTTGCAGCGTAAAGAAGTCAGCTTTAACGGTTTTGTTGGGATTGAGCTCAACCTTACTGCCGGCAAGAATTCCGCCCCATTCAATCGCCTGTCCCACAGAGATGAGCACATAGTCCGCGTCAACTGTGATGGTTTGATTTTCGTCATACACGGGCGAGAATTTTTTGTTTTCATCGAACACCGACACGCAGCGTTTAAACTCTACGCCGCACACCTTGCCGTTTTTGACCAGTATGCGTTTTGGTCCCCACGAATTATTGATGGCGATTTCTTCGGCTTCAGCTTCTTCGATTTCTTCATCAAGCGCGGGCATTTCTTCGCGGCTTTCAAGGCAGTACATACTCGTTGCCGCGGCTCCCACACGCACCGCGCTCCGCGCCACATCGATGGCGACATTGCCGCCGCCGATGACCACGACTTTTCCCGACAGCGCGACGCTTTTTCCAAGATTGATGTCCCGTAAAAAATCCACGCCGGTGAACACGCCGTCGGCTGTTTCGCCTTCAATGCCGAGCTTTCTTCCCGCCTGAGCGCCGACCGCGAGATAAAACGCTACGTATCCTTTTGCGCGAAGATCGGCAAGACTCACGTCCTTTCCCACTTCAACGCCTGTTTTGAACTCAACGCCCATTTCACGCAATATGTCTATTTCCGCGTTGATAACATTTTTTTCAAGCCTGAACGCGGGGATTCCAAAGGCGAGCATTCCGCCGAGGGACTCCTGCTTTTCAAACACGGTGACTTTGTAACCGTCGATCGCCAGATAAAACGCGCACGAAAGCCCCGAAGGACCCGCGCCGATAACCGCGATTTTTTTGCCGTATTCGTGACGGATGCGGGGTACATAGCGGCGCGCCTGATTCAAATCCTGCTCTGCGATATATTTTTTGATTTCGTCAATGGCTATCGGCGCGTCAATGTCGCCCCGCGTACATTCGGATTCGCAGCCTCTAGGACAAATGCGCCCGCACACCGCCGGAAAAGGATTCTCTGTTTTGATGAGTTCAAGCGCTTCGGTGTATTTTCCCTGAGAGGCAAGCTTGATGTAACCCTGCACGGCAATATGCGCGGGACATGCGGTTTTGCACGGACTCGTTCCCGTATCGACGACGTTTTTGCGCGTGGTGCGGTATTCGGGATTCCAGTTTGCGGGACCCCATTCGGTGTCGCGCGGCGTGTCAATGAGTGTAAGCGATTCAACCACCGGAGTTTTGGAACAGATTTTCTGCCCAAGCCGCAGCGCGTTTACCGGACAGTACCGCACACATTCGCCGCAGGCGACGCATTTGTCTTTGTCCACTTTTGAGATATAGTTTGAACGCACCATATCGGCGTTCAAGTACATTTCTGCTGACCGTAAAGACAGGCACGAACATCCGCAGCAGTTACAAATGGCGTGCGTTTTCCCTGACCCATCAAGATTGGGAATCTGGTGCATCAAACCGTTTTCTTCCGCCCGCTTGAGAATCTCAAACGCTTCTTCTCGGGTGATCTGCCTGCCGCGTCCGGTGCGGATGTAATATTCCGCCGCGTGCCCCATCTGGATACACATATCTTCTTTGAGATGCCCGCAGCCTTCTCCCATCGATTCCCGCACGGTGCGGCAGGCGCAGTCGGAGACCGTAAAGATAGTATTGTCGTTAAGATATTTGGAAACTTCCTCGTAGGACGCGCGCCGTGTTTCACCCTCGATAGCTTTTTCTATGGGAATAACGCGCATGAGTCCGATGCCCACCGGGAACAGTCCCGCCGACTTTGGACTCAATTTTTTTCCGTATGCGTCAAAAGCTACGCTGAGCTGCGGATACTTTGCGACATTTTTTTTGTTGTTTACCACCATTTCCATGATGCCGGGAACCCATATTTCATACCAAAACTTATCAACGCCGTCGATCTTGTTTACGAAGCACACACCTGCGTCCGCGAGTTCCATGAGCAGTTCCGCGGCTTTTTCTACAGATTTTCCGCACAACGCCGCAACTTCCGCCGCGCTCCGGGGTTTTCGCATCTCAAGACACAACGCCGCTTCAGCCATTTCATCCGTTACTATGGGTTCAAGAATTTTATATTCAGGATCATTGGCGGTGAGCGCGTCTTTGGCGCCCGGCTTTTTTTTGCTGACCTTGTTGGCAAACGCCAATACTTTTTCTTTTGTAGGCATACTCATCTCCTGCGTGTTACGTATTTTCCGCAATGACTTGTTTGTATACTTTGGTGTCGGCATACAATTCATCTTTAAGCATATTGAGCTTCTTTACCCGAATCTTATGGAATTGATAGATTGCCACGGCAAGATTACTCAAAAGCGCCGCGAGGCTCACCACAAAGAATGCCGTGGGATTGTGCGTGGTGGGCACCGGAGATATGCGGTCGGCAAACGTCGGAATCGTCATGATAAACATTGCCCAAAATGCGAGCGTGTGCGCACGGTGTTGCAGCCACGGCCCCTTCTTGATGAAAAAGGCGGGAATGGTACAGGAGAACAGTAACGCAAAACCGGCATAAAACGAGTGGTCCGCGATGCAGTTATAGGTATAGGCAAAGTTCCACAGGTCATATGCGATAATCCACGGCCAAATCATATCGGGCCATATCATGTCTTTGGTTCTGTCTTTTGACACAACGATGCCGAGCCAGCCGCTGATGGTAACAATGTTAAGAAGACCGGCTATACCGTTCATGATGTTCCACGGTCCCGACATAACCCACAGATTGTTGATTACCGCTCCGTCCCACGCGCCAAACGCATAGCATTGAAAGTCACGGATACATGCTTCAAGTATATTGAGCGCCAAAATCAAAGGCGGAAAACAGAGTGCCCACTTTTTTTTAGCAAGACCGGGCACAAAGCGAATCGCCATAAAGCCCAAACAGCCCGCAAGGGCGGAATAGGTTTTTACCCAGTTAAACCAGTTACCCGTACCGTACTCGTTTCCCGGCGCGGCGGTAACAGGCCACACAAAAATCGTGAGGACAAGCGGCACTATCGCAAACAGCACAATGCCTGTCCAAAGAGACGCGCGCCCCAATTCATTAAATGCCATGAGCGCAAACAGCACAAAAATCCAAATTCCCCACTGTGAAAATCCAACAGCCTGATACAAAATTCCCATAATTTCCTCCTTAAAAAAATAAAAGAATATGTAAGCGCGGTCTGTGGTGGTTATACCACATACCAATTGATAAAATTGTAACATCAGAAAATGCGTTTGTCAAGAAAAATGTGGAATTTGTGGAAGAGAAGGTATAAAATTAGGGGTATAGTAGCAGGGGAAAACAACAGTCCCTTTTCTGCTATACCCTGTTGCGGAAGGGATGGACCTAAACTTGGCTTAAAAGCGAGCTGGTTTCCATGAGTTGTTTCGGTGCCGCAAACCCGGAGCAACAAACGGATAACGGCTCGCTTTTTTATTTGGGAGGGATTTATGCAGTTTGGAGTGTTGATTTATCAGAGCGCGGTTGCTATGAAAGACTTTTGGGAGCTCAGACAGTTTGCCCCGATGGTGAATCTGTCAAAGTTTCTGCTTTCAGATGTGATGCGTGTTGTGCGCGTAGCATAGGAACACGAGGCCGGCGTGAAGTCCCGGCAAACATCGCAGGGTAAGTCAGCGGTAGATTGCGTGGCTCATGACCACGATGTCGCGGGTTCGATTCCCGCTCCTGCCAAAGTCTACAACAGGCTAATAGGCCTTTTAGCAACAAAGGACTGGTCTGGATTGGGCTTGGAAATGTGGGATTTTGTTTGGGGTGTCCTGTTGGGGCATATCTTGGCAAATATCAGCGGGGAAACACTACTTAGACGTGAGATAGACCCCGAGACGGACGCGCCGCCGATACAGGCGCAACATTTTAGAATGGATAAGCCTTTCCCTCGCGTGACTTATCCGGTTTCGACTGGGTTTCGGCCCGTCTTACTTTTGCGAGGAAGTAGGCGGGGCCTTTTTTGGGGCTTCTTGCCTCCGGGGTTCCGGCAGAAATGCCGGACCTCCCGCCCCGGAGGTTTTTTGAAATGGGAGAGATTAAAAGTTTTACCCGAATTTCGGGAAGGAGGAAAAGATAGATATGGATAGGGAATCTTTGCAAAAGCAAATTGACGGTTTTATCGGTTGGATGGAAAAAGACGGTATGATTGCCCGATGGAAAGAGAGGAGCAAGTTAAGCAACGCTGCGTCAAGCCGAAAAGAACTTAACAAAAAAATACGGATTGAAAAAGCAATCAATGAAACACTTGTGGATTTGGGGAGGTAGAAATATGGGAACTCTAAAAGCGAAAAAGGCGGATGACCTGAACCTGATCATTGCCAAACACTTGGACATTCTCGATGGCGATAATGTGTCGGCGGAGGCCATAAGAAGGGCGGAGAGCGTCGCCAACCTGATAGGCAAACAACTCAAAGTAGAGAGCGTCAGAATCTCTTATGAGGATCTCCGGGTCAGGACAGGGAAGTCCTACGGGTTCAGCGGACAGCAAAGCGAGGTAGCAAATGGAAGTTAAAGGCGTCTTCTTTATTATACTGTTTTTCGTTTCCTTCGTCATAAACATGGCGCTGTACCTGGCGTGGAAAAAAGAACGAAACAAAAATCGAAGTTATACGACTGGCGGGTCGTCTAGTGAAGGATTTCCGGCAAGTCGGAAAATGTTTGAAAAGAGAGGCGGGAAATGAATCAGGCGCGGAGGCTTGAGGAAGTCGAGGAACAACTTACCGAACGGGGAGAGACGGAATGAATAAGCCGTCTGGTTTTTTTAGGAAAATTTCCCGAATTTCGGAACCGAACATTCGGAGAATGAGATAAATTTTTTTGGAGGATAATAGAAGATGATTTATGACAGTATTTTGGAAGCAACTCCTCATATCTCTACCAACGGTATGAGTTATGAGGAATGGCTGGAAAAACGGAAAGACAGCATCGGGGGCAGCGACGCTGGGGCGATTTTGGGCATGAATTCCTTTGCAAGCCCCCTCACGGTCTACTTGCAAAAAAAAGGATTGGTTCCCAATCAGGCGACAAGCCGCGCCGCCAAGCGCGGAAAAATCCTTGAGCCTGTAATCCGGCAGATCACGATTGAGGAATTCCCGCAACTGGTGATTGAGCCGGTGCCGTTCATGTTTAACAGTCCGGTTTATCCGTTCATGTCCGCGAACATTGACGGCGCAATCCACGCGCCCGAAACGCTCAGTGTCGGCGGGGAGGATATTCTCGGCGTGGGCGGGCACGAAATCAAGTCGGCAAAAACCACCTACGGCTGGGGAGAGAACGAAATACCGGGCAGTTACTACTGCCAGGTCCAGCACTACATGGCCGTACTGGGGCTTCCGTGGTTTATGGTGTCGGTCTACATTCTAGACACCGAAGATGTCCGGCATTACATCATCCGGCGCAATGCGGAGTTTTGCGACAAACTGGTCTCAGTGGAAAAAGACTTTTGGGAAAACTACGTCGTCCCCGGTGTGATGCCCGCCGCAATCGGCATCGAGAACGAAGATGACATGATCACGGGCATGTTCAAGGGGTCGCAGGGAACCATCCGCTTGGGCGATGCGGAGCGGGACCTTTGCGCGGAGTATGTGCGGATCAACCACGACATCAAGGAATTGGACACCCGGAAACACGCCATCGCAACCACCGTGAAGGAAGCTGTAATAAAAGCGGCGGGAGAAAACCTTGTTGAAAAGAAGGCGTCGGCCTTGGCTGGCCCCTACTCCGTGTCATGGTCTTTCTACAACCGAACTTCGGTAGACACCGAGGCTCTAAAAAA
>JAITOJ010000046.1 GCA_031290005.1 Treponema sp.
CCTTCCAGGGCTTCGATGGCCTGGGCGTTCAGGTCCCAGACGGCCACCCGCGCCCCCCGTTCCGCAAAATCCATGGCCATGAGGCGTCCGATGCCGCTGGCCCCGCCGGTAATCAGTACTAATTGGTTACGTATAGTTTTCATGAGCGTGACTATACCGCAAACGCCGTGAGTTTGACAATATACCTAAAACTGTCATTGTGTCATATCAGAATCGCACCCGGAACACGCTCCCCTTTCCGGTTTCGCTTTCCGCGTGTATGGCGCCGCCGTGGGCCTTCACCAGGGCGGCGGCGATGGTCAATCCAATGCCGGAGCCCCCGGTGGAGCGGGCGCGGGACCCGTCGGAGCGGTAAAACCGCTCAAAAATGTGAGGCAGCGCGTCCGGGGGAATGCCCATGCCCGTATCAGCGACGAACACCTCTTTCCCGGCATTGCGAATGGTGACGGAACCGGCGTCGGTGTACTTTATGGCGTTGGACAGGATATTCGAGAACACCTGACCCAGCCGGTCATAGTCCGCGCGGATAGCCTGGCTCTGCACATCCAGTTCCAGGGCAAGCCCTTTTTGCAGGGCCGCCGCCTGAAACCGGGATGCCGTCTCTTTCAGCAAGTCCGCCAGGTCAAAGTCGGTCTTGTTGAGCTTGATATATTCCCACTCGATGTTGGTCAACAGGGACAAATCCTCCACCAGCTTGGTGAGCCGCCCGATTTCCTCATGGCAGCTTGCCAGCCGTTCCGGCGTGGGTTCCCACACACCGTCCAGCAGGGCTTCCAGGGTTCCCCGCAGAGACGTGAGGGGGGTGCGCAGTTCATGGGCCACGTCGGTGTTGAACTGCCGCTGCCTCCGGTTCACCTCCCGCAGCATCACCAGGGACAGGGCCGCCGAAATGAGCACCACCAGAAGCGCGTACAGGCACACCCACTGGAGGTGGCAGGAAAGGCCGTAGGTAACCACCGGCAGGGTCAGGCACAGCAGCAGCCCGTAGCCCAGGACAAGCTGTTTTTTGAAGGTCATAGGGTATCTCCTGTCACGCACCGGTAGCCCATGCCGTAGACGGTTTCAATGTATTTTGGATGCTTGAGCTCATCGCCGATCTTTTGCCGCAGGTTTTTGATGTGCGTGTCGATGGTGCGGTCAAAGCCGTCAAAGTCGTCCCCTTTGATACGGTCGATTATTTCATTCCGGGTGAAAATCTTGTGGGGCCGGGACGCCAGAAGTTCCAAAATGCGGTACTCGTTGTAGGTCAAGTCGATTTTTTCTTTCTTTCCCTCCCCGCGCCTCACCAGGCGGCTTTCCGTGTCAATCTCCAGGTCAGACAGGAAAAAGGTTTTTTCCGGTGTTTCCGGGGCGCTCCGCCGGAGAATCGACCCTATCCGGGCCAGCAGTTCCCGAAGGCTGAAGGGCTTGGTGACATAATCGTCGGCGCCTGTGTTCAGCCCCCGGATAATGCTGGGCTCATCAGTCTTTGCGGTAACCATGATGATGGGGATGTCCGGGCGCACCGAGGGAAACGCGCCGCCCCGTATGTTCCGGCACAGCTCCTCGCCGGCCACATCGGGAAGCATCAGGTCAAGCAATACCAGGGAAACCGGGTTTTTTTGCAACAGGGACAGAGCCGCCTTGCCGTTTGCGGCCCACAGAACGGAATAGCCGTTTTTTTCGAGATAGGCTTGCACCACTTCAAGGATTTTTGCTTCGTCGTCCACCACGAGGATGACCTTTTTGGGGTCCATTTAGCGGCAACTGGATTTGAACCAGTGACACAACGGTTATGAGCCGTTTGCTCTGCCAACTGAGCTATGCCGCCGTAATTGATTTACCCTAGCACAAACAAAAAAACTAGTCAAGGGATTGAATCGTCCAGTGTCTTTTAGATTTTATCAGATTTTATCCTCGATCTTTCACCACTTCCAAAATCGTTTCCGAAACCCGCGCGATAAGCGTGTCCGTCAATTTCTGCCGGGCCTGTGGCCGGGCTGCCGCGTCTGTTTCATCATAGAACAGCAAATAGGGCGCGATATTCAGGCCGGCGGCGATTTTTTCTATATAAGTAATGGAGGGAAATCTGCGCCCGGTTTCAATATGACTGATATAACATGGGTCGCTGCCACAAAACGCTGCAAGTTTTTCATGGGTGATTCTTGCATTCTTGCGATATTTTTTCATATTACGGATAAAAATTTCTTGCAGTGCCATATAGCTATTTTATTCGCTCCTTTTTCTGTGTAACATTATCTTGACGGTATTTTATTTTTATAATGAAGCTCCCCGCCGCAAGCAGCGGGGTATCGGCTCTGCATTGTCAGTCAAATAATTCTAACTGCCCGTTATCCCCTGCCCGCTTGTACAATTGGGTACTGAAAGTATAAAAAGGTTAAGATTAAGAGCAATAGACACGGAAACAACACAAGTAATTGCCGTTGTCTCTGAAAGGTTGTAAAAAAATAAGAAATGGAGTACACCCTACTGCATGAACTATGGTCAATAGTTCTCTATTCATCTATCTGCGTACTGGCAGCGCCCTCATCAAGGTAGTTTTTCTTTAAATATTCAGAAGTATCGTCCACCATTGAGACAAGTTTCTCCGTCAACGCAGAAATCACGCTCCGGACATCGTTCAGCATCTCATTTTCGGCCCTGAACAGTTCATACACCTCAACATTCAGGGCTCGGGCGATCTGTGCCAACGAATCAGGATGCGGCCATTTATTCCCCTGTTCAATCTGGCTCAAAAAGGGAATGGAAATATCAGC
>JAITOJ010000058.1 GCA_031290005.1 Treponema sp.
GGGCAAGTGCTGCCCATCGGGGGCTTAAAAGAAAAGACCGTGGCGGCCAAGCGGAACAAAATCAAGCATATTATTATTCCCAAGAAAAATGTCCGCGATTTGGACAAGATACCGGAACATGTGAAAAAGGGACTCACCTTCCACCCGGTGTCCCAGATGGAAGATGTGGTAGGACTAGTGTTTTAATTAACCGGCATTTGCTTTTTTCGGTGTCTTTTTCGTTGAGGCAACGTGTTCTCTTGTGTGCCGCCCCTGGTCTGTGATATGATGTCTTACTATACTATGTATCGTTTTCAGTTTACAGGAGAGTTTGGTTATGCAATACGTTGAATTTGGCAAGACTGGCGCGAAAGTATCGCGGTTGGGCATGGGCTGTATGCGGCTTCCCAGTTATGAAAAAGACGGCAAAACTGTCTATGACGAGGAAAAAAGCATCGCCGTTATCCACCGGGCCTATGAACTGGGGGTCAATTATTTTGACACTGCCCCGGGCTACTGCGACACTTTGAGCGAAGTGATTACCGGCAAAGCAATTAAAGGTTTCCGGGATAAAATCTATCTTTCCACCAAAAATCCCATTGAAAATGCCTCTGGTGACGACTATGACAAGCGGCTGGAAAAATCCCTCAAACAGCTCGGCACGGATTATATCGACTTCTATCACTTCTGGGGCATTTCCCTGGACGCTTTTGTCAACAAAATCCTCGCCCCGGACGGGCCAATGGCGCGGGTGAAAAAATGGAAAGACCAGGGCGTGGTGCGGCATATCTCTTTTTCCTTCCACGACAAGCCGGAAAATCTGGCTGAAATCATCAAACGCGGGGACGGGGCGCTGGAAACGGTGCTCTGTCAGTACAACGTGCTCGACCGTTCCAATGAGGCGGGTATGGAAGCTGCCCGCAAACAGAATCTGGGGGTGGTGGTCATGGGGCCCGTGGGCGGCGGACGGCTTGGCGCACCTTCGCCGGTGATTCAGGCCATGCTCCCCGGCGAGGTGCAAAGCTCCGCCGAGGTGGCGCTACGGTTCGTGTTCAGCAACCCCCAGGTGAATATCGCCCTTTCGGGCATGGGTTCCCTGGCAATGGTGGAAGAAAACGCGGCTATCGCAAGCAATACCAGCCCCTTAAGCGCTGACGAACGGAAACATTTGGAAACCATGACCGGGGAAAGCAAACGCCTTGCGGGGCTATACTGTACGGGGTGCAAATACTGTATGCCCTGTCCCCAGGGAATCAACATCCCTGAGGTTTTTACCATGATGAACTATCACCGGGTGTATAAAATTACCGAATATGCCAAGTCTGCCTATGCTCAAATCAACAAGGTGCCCTGGATGCAATTCAAGGACGCTTCCGCCTGTGTGGAATGCGGCCTCTGCGAGGAGAAGTGCCCCCAGAAACTGCACATCCGGGAGCAGCTCAGGGAAACTCACCGCGCGCTGGCAAGTTAGACCGTGAAAAATCCTCTGATACAGACCCTGCTGAGCCTGCGGGGTAATCCTCGGGCCTGCGTATATACTGAGCCGCTCTGGGGGCTTTCCATGAACCTGTGTGTTCCCTATGCGTCGGTGTACATGCTCGCCGTAGGGCTGGGGGACGTCCAAGTGGGCTTTGTCGCCACAGTGTATATGCTCTCACAGGTGGTCTTTGCCTTTTTGAGCGGGCCAATTACGGATAAATTGGGGCGCAGGCTCACCACGGCGATTTTCGACTTCCTTGCCTGGTGCGTCCCCTGCCTGATTTGGATGCGCGCAGAGGGTTTCTGGTTTTTTCTGGTAGCCGCCCTGTTCAATGGAGCCATGAAGGTGCCCACCAATTCCTGGGACTGTCTCATGGTGGAGGACGCGGAAAAAAGCCAGATTACCAAAATCTATTCCCTGGTGATTGTGTCGGGTCAGCTTTCCGCCCTGTTCGCGCCTATCGCGTCGGTGCTGGTGGCGCACCTCACCCTGGTTCCGGCGGTGCGGATTCTCTATATCAACGCTTTTATCGTGATGACCATAAAAATCGTGACGCTCTACCTGTGTTCCCGGGAAACCCGTACCGGGGTCATCCGCCGGAAAGAAACCAAAAACACGAGCATCCTCGCCCTGGCCGGCGGGTATGGCGGGGTTCTCAAGATTATGAGAAAGTCGCCGGGCACGGTCTTTTCCCTGATTATCACCGCTCTGGTGGGCGCGGTAGGCATGATTAACATCACCTTCTGGCAGGTCATCGTGAGCAAAAAACTGTTGGTTCCTGATTCGCTCCTGCCCCTGTTCCCCATGTTCCGCTCCATTATTGCCATTGTTTTTCTGTTTACTGTGGTTCCCCGGCTCACCAGGGCCAGCCTGAAAATGCCCTTGTTGCTGGGTTTTGCGGGCTATGTCATCGGCCAGGCAGTTCTGATTTCCATCCCCGCCGGAAGCGTCTTCACCTACGGAATGATCTGCGTGTCCCTGCTCTTTGACGGCTTTGGCGCGGGAATTCTGGCTATGCTTGCGGAATCTCTGGTTGCCCTCCATGTGAACGCGGCGGAGCGGGCGCGGGTCATGGCCCTGCAGCACATGATTATCATGTTCGTCACTTCACCCTTCGGCTGGATTGGCGGTGTACTTTCGGGGGTGTCCCGAAGCCTGCCCTTTGTTCTTAATATCCTCCTGCTGACCGCGGGGATATGCGTGACTTTGGGATATTACCGTAAGAAGGATTCAGTCCTTCATACCGCGCGTTAATATTGCCGCAGTTCGCCGAGACGCCGGGAACATTCCGTTGCGCCGCCCAGGTTGCCCATTTCCCGGTAGGTGTCCCGCAGATTAAAGAGGGCGTCGTAATAGTAAGGGCTCAGGGTGACCGCTTCTTCAAAGGCATCGCAGGCTTCCATAAAACAGCCTTGATTAAAATAGAGCACACCCAGATTATTCCAGCACCGGGCATTGTTTGCGTTTAAGTCAATACCTTCCGAGAAATAGTCAAAAGCTTCGTCAAAGTCTTCCAGGGTAAAGCAGATCATAGCCAGGGTTTCCACCACTTCCTCATCGTCTTCCGAAAGCCAGTATGCCCGTTCAAGCGCCGACTTTGCCCGCTCAAGGTCGCCGGAGTCCCGGTAGGTGATTCCCAAATTATACCACAGCAGATAGTTTTCAGAATCTATAATGATTGCCCGCTGAAAACAGGCGATAGCCTCAAAAAACTCTCCGGTGGAAGCAAATTCAATTGCGCGGGTATTCAGCAATTCAGAATCTTCGCTGGTCAAAACAACCCTCCGCTACTCAGTATAGTTATTTCCGCAATTTTAGACAAGACGGCCATCAGTGCCCCGCACCTACGGACAGCGCCTTTTCGTATACCTCCGCATATTTCCTGGCCGCCACATCCCAGCCGAACTGCTGTTTCATGCCCCGCTCCCGCATAACCGCTATGTGCTTTGGCTTATTATACCACGTCCACACTGCCCAGAAAACCGTATCAAATACGCTTTGGGGAGAAAGATAGTCAAATAAAAAGCCCGTGCCTTCACCGGTTTCCTGATTGTATTGCGTCACCGTGTCCGCAAGTCCTCCGGTACGCCGCACAATCGGCAGGGAGCCATAGAGCAGGGAATACATTTGATTGAGCCCGCATGGTTCGTAGCGCGAGGGCATGAGGAAAAAGTCGCTTCCAGCCTCAATCCGGTGGCTCAGAACCTCGTCGTAACCGATAAAAGCCCGGAAGTTCGGGAGCTTGTGTTCCAGGGCCCGGAGTTCCTGTTCGCACCAGGGCTCCCCGGAACCCAGAACGACCACCTGCACTTTCAGTTCCGTACAAATCCGGTACATACAGCCATAGGCTGGGCCGAACAATTCCGCGATTCCCTTCTGGTCAGCCAGGCGCGTCACAATCCCGATAATAGGCACCGTTTCATTTTCTTCCAGAGAAAAAAGCTGCTGCAAAGTCTTTTTATTGACAATTTTTCCCTCCGCCGGGGTTTTGTACGAATATTTTTTGGCCAGATGCTTGTCCTGTGCGGGATTCCATATATCCGTGTCCACCCCATTGAGGATACCCGCCAGCCGGTCCTGGCGGCGACGGAGAATTCCCTCCATATGGAAGCCGCCTTCAGGAGTGGTGATTTCCCTGGCATAGGCAGGCGACACGGTAGTCAGCATGTCCGATGAGGCGAGTCCCGCCTTGAGCATGTTCAGATGGTCCCAATCCTCAAACCCCGCGTCGTAAAAGTATTCCCAGTTGACCCCCAGGAATGAATAATACTGCTTGGGATACACCCCCTGATAGCCCAGATTGTGAATCGTAAAAACGCTGGCTGTTTTTTCAAACCCATGAGCGCGCCGGTCAAACTTCAGCAGCACCGGAGCAAGGGCAGTCGGCCAATCATGCCCATGGATAATATCCGGCGTCCAGTTCAGTTTATGGCAGATCTGAAACGCGGCATTGCAGAGGACTGAAAACCGCACGGGATTATCATGAAAGTCCGGCTCAGCGGGGGAGCCGTAAATACCATCCCGGCCAAAACTTTCTTCGTGGTCTATGAAATAGACCGGCAAATCTTCCGTACCTGGCATGACCGTGGCGTACACTGCCGTCCAGACTTCCCGCTGGCCCGCGGAAAGCCCCAGCGGCCCCTCAAGCTGAGTGAGGCGTCCCCGGTCGATGCTGTAATAGCGGGGCAGCACAATACGCACATCGTGCCCTGCCTTCCGCAACGCGATTGACAGGGCTGAAACCATGTCCGCCAGACCGCCGCTTTTCGCAAAGGGCGCCGCCTCCGCGGTAACCATCAGGATTTTCATAATTGCCTCCGTTTGTCTATTGCCAGGCCTCACGGGCCTTTTGAAGCGCCCCGCCGCAATGCTCAATTGTTTTCTTGGATACGCAGTAAGCCATGCGAAACCAACCGGGACAACCAAACCCCGCGCCGGGAGCACAGAGCGCCAGATGACTTTTCAGGTGGTCGCAAAACCCCATATCGTCAGCAAGTCCCTGGGCAAAACCTTTTTTAGCCGGAACTTTAACGAATAAATAGAAGGCTCCCTCGGGGACGGCGTATTCATAGCCCGCCTTATCCAGTACTGCCATGAGCATATTGCGGCGCTCGGTATAGAGCGAATAATCCACCGGGGAATCCCAGGATGCGGCCACCACCCGCTGAAAAAAAGCTGGAGCGTTCACAAAGCCCAGGATGCGGTTAGCAAAAATACAGGCGGCAATAAAGTCATCCCTATCGCTCATGGCGGGATTGGCCGCAATATAGCCAATGCGTTCACCGGGGATGCTCAGATTTTTAGCAAATGAGGAGACCACCGCTGCCGCGCTGTAATGTGGAAACACCGCGGCCACTTTTTTGCCCCCATACACAATATCCCGGTACGGTTCATCACAGACCAGGTAAGGCAGCCGCCCGGTCTTTTTGCCGTGGGCGGTCAGGGTTTCCGCCAAGGCGATTATATCCTCTTGGGAATACACTTTTCCCGACGGATTGTTGGGGGAATTGATGAGCACACAGGCGGTCTTTTCCGATAGGGCATCTCCGATAGCGGCAATATCCAGGGAAAAATCAGGTCTGGCGGACACAGGTTTCAGCACACCGCGGTGATTAGCCGCATAGTGGGCATATTCGGGAAAGAACGGAGCGCTCACAATCACCTCGTCGCCGGGGGACAAAATCGCCTTGAGCACACAGGTGAGGGCTGCGGCGGCTCCGGCGGTCATCACCACATTCTGGGCTGCGAGGGCGGCTCCCTGTTCCCGGCCCACCTTTTGAGCCATGGCAGACCGGGTTTCCGGGTATCCCGCGTTTGGCATATACCCGTGGCTGCCCGTGACACGGAGAGCCGCTGTTTCCTCTATGGCTTTTACCACTCCTTTCGGGGGCTCCAGGTCAGGATTGCCGATACTGAAATCAAAGACAGCGTCTTCCCCATATTTCTTTTTTAGTATTGCTCCTTCCTCAAACATCCGGCGGATGACTGAAGACATCCGGCTGTTCATGGTGCTGTAGATATACGGCGCGATTGGCATTATTCCTCCACTTGCCTTACGACAGTTTTTTTGATATAGTAACCCGAATATGATAACAAAAAAAAGAATAAATGAAAATCCCTCACAGATGAATATAGTGTATATTGTTCTTTTTTTTCTTGCCCTTACTTTTCCCGCCTTTGGACAAACCCGTTCTTTGGCCCAGCTTTTTCCTGGTCTGGATGAAGAAAGCCGGAATCAGGTTTTTTCTCCCGAAGGCAGTATCATAACCACTGAGTTATCGGAAAAGACGGCTCAAATCGCGCTGCGATTTACCCCTTCCCCGGAGACGGGCGTCTCTGTTGCCGGGCCTATTTTGCAAATGCAGCCCGCGTTTCTGGTGGAATCCCTGATGGTCATTCCTCACGGAAATAGTCAGGCCGGTTTGGCGCAGGTCTATAATGCCCTGGGAAAAGTCCGGAATCTGAAAGGGCGGGAATACAATTCCTTTACCCGAAAGAAAAGAGTTCCATTGTTTGAAGACGCGGTCAGACTGGAAAGCGAGAAAAAACTGATCCCTGTCAGCGACCCGCCGCCGGTGTCTTCTGTTCCCCATACAGACACCATATATATGTGCCTCAAGGACGTGAATTTCGGTAACTCCTATTACCGGGCGGATATTACCCGGCAGGGGCACGGGTTGTTGTGTGGTTTAACTAACTTTAAGAATCTGTCCTATCTTTTGTTCCCGGTAATCAAAAAAGATAAATTTTGCGCCCGGCTCTATTTTGAACCAATTGCCGAAGGTATTTTAATTTACGGGGTTGCCGGCGCGGACATATCTGACTTTGTCGCTTCCCAGGTTGATATGCCGTCTGCCATAGAAAAACGAATAATGGTTATTATCGGCTGGGTGGCTGACGGAATACGGGAGGGATGATATGGGCATATCTGATGTAGTCATTTTGGCCGGCGGCATTGGCGAGCGGCTCTGGCCACTTTCGACCAAAGAGCATCCCAAGCAATTCATCAAAGTTGAAGAAGGCCTTTCATTTTTCCAGATGTCCCTGCGCCGCGCTGCGGCCCTAAAACCGGCTTCTTCTATTCTGGTGGTTACCCGGCGCGAGTTTGTCGATCTCGCGGCAGACCAGTGCCGGGAATTCGCGGATTCCCTTGCTGCCGTGGAACGTTCGTTTTTTGAAGAAAAAATCTTCGTCATTCCCGAACCAGAGGCAAAGCATACTGCCGCGGCGATTTATTTTGCCTGCCGGTTCATTATTGCCCGGCAATCCGGCTCCGCCTTTTCGGACAGCGGCAAGGAACATACTGTTCTGGTATTGACCAGCGACCATATAATTAAACCCACGGAGTATTTTCTGGATGCCTGTGAAAGCGCCGTTCGTGCCGCCCAAGAAAACTACTTTGTCTGTTTTGCCATCAAGCCAGACTTTCCGTCCACTGAATTCGGCTATATCCAGACGGGCGCCCGGAATCCGGATGATGAGGCGGTTTTTGACATTGCCGCGTTTCACGAGAAGCCGGGCGAGGCGGCTGCCAGAGACTATCTGGCTGCCGGTAATTACTGGTGGAACAGCGGGATGTTCGCCTTTGCCGCTTCTTTTTTACTTGAGGAAATTCAGGCCTATGCGCCGGAAATTGCCGAGGCTTTCTCTGTTCTCCACGGCGTTCCTAAATTAAAGACTTGCAAAAAAATCAAAATTATGTTAGCATGGCATGGACTTGAAAATGCGTATCAAAAGACACCTGCCATTGCAATTGACCGTGCGGTGGCGGAAAAAACAAAACGCGCCCGCTGTGTGCTGGCGCATTTTGAATGGTACGATGCGGGAAGTTGGGATGCTTTTACCGGCTGTGTTCCCGCGCCTGATGAAAACCATGTATTAGTCCAGTGCGATGACTGCTATGTGCACTCGGACATTCCGGTTGCGCTCTGCGGAGTATCCGGCGTGACAGTAGTGATAAAAGATGGGAAAGCGCTTGTTCTGCAAAAGGGCAGCAGTCCTTTGGTACAGGAAGCGGTTAAACAGATGCAGACTATATTAAGGAGATGACTATTTCTGTTCTTATATATGCTCTTATAGCGTGTGGTGTGAGCCTGGGTATAATCCCGCTGATTATTTCAATTTGTAAAAAACAAGGCTGGTATGACCCTGTTGATCCCCGAAAAGTACATTCCGGAAACATTCCCCGTCTGGGAAGCATTGGGTTTGTCCCCAGTTTCCTTATCATTGCGGCAATCTATCTTTTGACTATCAGTCGGGCACTGTTTTTAACTGCCCTGCCGGTTTTTATCGCCGGTCTGTTTGTGTTTATTTTAGGCGTGCTTGACGATTTCCGTGACCTCCGGGTACGGCTTAAAGTTTTGGGGCAGTTTGTGGCATGTATTATCCCGGTCGCCTGCGGGTTCCAAATCACACAGATAGGAGCGCTTTCCCTGGGGATTGCCGGACCTTTTCTGACGTTTTTCTGGCTCCTCGCAATAACCAACGCGATGAATCTTATTGATGGTGTTGACGCTCTCTGCGGCTCCATCGCGTTTTTTATATTACTTACTCTGGGATGTGTTCTTAGCGGCAATTCTGAGTATGGGGGGCTGACCTTTATCCTGGCAGGCGGGGTGCTGGGTTTCCTGTTTTACAATAGACCAAAGGCAAAAATATTTATGGGTGATGGCGGAAGTCAATTTTTGGGGTTTATGATTGCGGTTTTGCCGCTTTTCAAACTCCCGCAGCCGCTGCCGGTTGATGCCGCTCTATTCCCCATGATGATTCTGCTTCTGTCTATACCCATTCTGGATACCATAGCCGCTATCTGGAGACGCACCCGGGAGCAGCGCACTTTTTTTTCAGCGGATAAATCGCATCTGCACCATAAACTGATGAACCTGGGATATACGACTGTGGGTATTTTAAGTTTTCTATTGATAATACAAATGGGTCTTTGTTTGATTGCGGCCTTCGCGGTTCTCATGGTAGAAGGTGTGCAGGGGTTGATTATTTTGTGCATTGCCTTTGCCGCCATGATTGTTTTCTTTGCTATAATTCATTACACTAATCAAAGTGTTACAGGACTAAAAGGAACTGGGGGGGGGGGGGGGGGGGGGGGGGGGGCGGGGGGGCCGGGCG
>JAITOJ010000065.1 GCA_031290005.1 Treponema sp.
AGCAGGGATTTGCAGGCAAACCAGCCGGCGGCACCGGTAAAGACCAAAGCCAGGGGGAACGCGGCAACGGCAATGTCCGCCCGGAAGACCACGGAACACAGGGAAAACAGGACGGAAGAAACAATACAGGCGATAACCGACAAACGAACTTGGATAATCATGGGGGCAATTATAGCCGTTTTTTCCTTTTTTTGCTATACTTGGTGTATGGAATATACAATAACACATGCAAATTTTGACGCCGAAGTTTTATACAGCGATAAACCCGTGCTGGTTGATTTCTGGGCTTCCTGGTGCGGCCCGTGCCGGATGCTTGCTCCGGTAATCGCGGAAATTGCCGATGAGAACCCTGGCATAAAAGTAGGCAAGGTCAACGTGGACGAAGAAGAAGCGCTCGCAAGCCGCTTCGGTATTCTCAGTATCCCCACCCTCATTCTATTCAGGAACGGTGCGGAGGCAAAACGCGTTACGGGGGCTCTGCCGAAAGAAGAATTGCTGAAGCAGATTTTATAGCTTCTCAATTATTTTGTACGTTTTCCCGTACAGCCTTTGCCCCGCAAAGGGCGAGTTTTTCCCTTTTGACGCAAACTGTTCCGGATCCACTGTCCACGCTGCTCCGGTATCAACCAGGACAAGGTCAGCCCGGAGGCCTGGCGCAATCAGGGCGCGGTCCGCAAGTCCCAAAATGCGAGCCGGCGCGGCGCTCATGAGCGCTGAAAGCCGTCTGAGGTCAAGCAGACCGCTCAGGACAAGCGCGGTGTGGCAGACCGCAAAGGCGGTTTCCAGGCCCGTAAAACCCGGCGCGCCCCCGGCTTTGTCTTTCGCAGTGTGGGGCGCGTGGTCGGTGGCTATGGCGTCGATGGTTCCGTCCCGCAACCCCGCGATGACTGCCTGCCGGTCTTCCTCTGTTCTGAGGGGCGGGGCCGCCTTGCCGAATGTGGTCTCCCCCAGGCGTTTGGCGTCCTCTTCGGTCAAAGCCAGATGGTGGGGCGTCGCTTCACAGGTCACCGGGAATAGCGATTTTGCGTCCCGAATCAGGCGGACTGTGTCTTTGGTGGATACGTGGGCAATGTGAACATGGCAACCCGCTTGTCTGCCCAGGGACAGAGCCCGCGCAACCGCAGAGGCTTCGCCCCCGGCATCGCAGTGCAGGGAGGCCGGAAGTCCCAGGCGGGCGGCTTCTTTCAGGGCGGACAGGAACAGGGCGTCGTTATGGACGTCCCTGCCATCCTCGGAGAGCAATCGCACCGCGCCGTTATTTGACGACAGGCGCGTGAAATCTGAAAGCTCTGTCCCGGCCATGCCTTTGGTGAGGGACAGCACGGGGTACAGGTCAATCAAACCCAGAGCATCGGAGCGGCGTTTAAGTGACCGGACTTGTTCAAGGGTGTCAATCACGGGGTCGGTATTGGCCATGCAGACCACGGTTCCGTAGCCCCCCGCCGCCGCCGCCCGGCAGCCGGTTTCCAGGGTTTCCTTTGCGGGAAAGCCGGGGTCACGAAAATGGGCGTGCAAATCGATAAAGGCGGGCATGAGAACCAGGCCGGCCCCGGCAGGCTCTGTCCCTGCCGACGCGGGGTGCACTTCACGGATAACACCGCCCTCAATGACCACCGAGGCGGTCAGGTCGGTATTGGCGTCAACAATGCGGCAGGGGCCCAGGGTGGAGTACATGGACGCCCTTAAGGATTCCCGCAAAACGCGAAATCTTTGGTAAAAAAATCTGGGTTCACTGCCACCGCGTTAAGCCGCATTTCCCAGTGAAGGTGCGGTCCGGTGGCAAAACCCGTAGATCCGGAAGCGCCGATTTTGTCCCCTTGTTTTACCCTGCCCCCTTCTTTGACCGTTATGGAATCCATGTGGTAGTACAGCGAATAGAGACCGGGCAGGTGCTCAATTATCACCGACCAGCCGGTCAGGACTCGCAGTTCCGCCAGCACGACCTTTCCGTCCGCGCAAGCGCCGACTCTGGTTCCGGTGGGTACGCCGAAGTCGTTGCCATAGTGCTCGCTGGCGGAACTTTTGCCGTTGGTATACACATATACCCGGCGGTCGCCAAAAAGCGAAGTCATCCGGGCGGACGCCACAGGCTTGCCAAAAGGCGTTTGCTGATATACCCCGGCTTTGTTCCAGGTGAGCACGATTTTGTTGAGCTTGTCGCTCTGGGCTTTTCGTTCCGGGCTTTCATCGTGCATAATCGCGGTGTTGCTCTCCCCCATTTTGAGGGTCTCGCTGTCAAACTCTTTCGCCTCCACTGTCAAAGGCAGCGTGAATTGCATATCCCCGCTTCCAAAGGGCGCATACTGTATGGCCAGGGAAAAATTGCCGGTTTTCTGCCAGGTTGAAAGAGGGATGGCCGCCAGAAATTCGGCGGTATTTGCGGAACGTGCCGGCCCTCCGTCCTGCGACGGCAGTGCGGGCACAGGATAAAAATCAGCGGCGTTATTTTCCGTAAAGACAAGCCGCGCGGTGGTGTCCCCGGCCTTTTGATTCCCCAGGCCGCCGGTTCCCGTCAGGGTCATTCGGACAAACACCGGGTCTCCCGGGACTGCCGGATCAGTGTAGGCAAACCTGAGGGTATAGTCCTTGCCGTCGCAGGCGGCGTCCTTCGCGCCTGCCGCGCCGATTGCCCCCAGCAGGAGCAGAGCCGCAATTACGGTAAATTTGTTACGCATGGTTTGGAGTATACCAGTGAAAGCCGGTTTATTTCAACCACACTGACAAACCCTCAGATATTCGGTATACTTATGGAAAGTTTGCAAGCGAGGTTTTAATGAACAAAAAAACAAATACTGTCCTGTTTATGCTTGGAGCAACGGTATTCAATATCCTACTTACCATCGGATGTTTTGTAGGCATTATCGCACTCTATGCCCAGCTCCTGTCGCCGCATTTGAGCGAATCCGCCCAGGGCTGGGGATTGATGGCTGTGTTCATCGGCGCAATCGCCCTGGCGTTTTTTCTGTACCGCGCCATAATCAAACAGCTTTCCAAACGCATCGATTTTGAAAAATATTTTGACCCGATTTTCGGCGGGCGCAGGAACCGGCGGCGCTGATTAGCTTGCCCGCCTTCATAAAGAAATAGACGCGGCACTTCGCGGCAGATTTTATTTTGAGCTAACTGGGCGTGGTAATCTTTTTCTTGCCCCATTCGGCAAGAAAAAGCTCCGGTTCCTGGGTCAGAAGAGCTGTAAACAGCGCGGCGGTTTGCTGAAACACAAAACGCAGCCGCTCTTGTTCGGCAGCGGGAAAATCAGAAAGCACATAGCCGTAAATATCGGGATGCTCCGGGCGTCCAATCCCGAAACGGAGCCGCCAAAAATCCCTGACGCCGAACACGGCTTCCATGCTTCGTAAGCCGTTATGCCCTCCCAGCCCCCCGGACCACTTGAGGCTGACTGTGCCCAGAGGCAGTTCCAGTTCATCCTGCACCACCAGTATTTCTGCGGGTGTGATTTTGTAAAACCGCGCTAACTCTCCCGCGCTTTCACCGGAGAGATTCATAAAGGTGCCAGGTTTGAGAAACCACAGGTTCCGCCCTCCGTAAGATGCGAAATGACCCCGGAATTTCTCCCGCCACATAAGAGATTTCGTCAAATCAAGAGAGTCGGCGAACTGCCAGGCAACGTTATGCCGGTTGCCGCTGTATTGCGGTCCGGGATTGCCTAAAAAAACCATCAGTGAAATCATCGTCTCCCATAGTACCCGGATAAAAATCAGGTGTCAACGTATTTTTTGACGCATACTTGCGTATGCCATTGCCGAATAGTGTTCTTTTTAGTATAATTATTAGAATGAATGGAATTATTTTTGACATGGATGGTGTTCTTATCGACAGCCTGCCCCTGCATACCGAAGCGGACACTCAACTTTTTAACTGGCTCAATATCGATATTACCGGGGTTGATTTTTCGCCTTATTATGGAATGTCAAATCCTGAAATCTGGGCACTCGTCATCAAAAATTACGGAATCACAATGCCGCTTGCGGAAATACTCAAACGGAGCCTGGCGTTAAAACTCAAGCTGCTGAATGCAAGAGAATTTACTTCAATTAAAGGAATTCCCGAATTGCTTGCGGCACTGAACAATGCGGGCATTCCCTGTGCGGTGGCGTCATCTTCGTCTCCGTATTTCATTGATGCGGTGCTGAAAAAACTTGCCATCGGGTCTTTTTTCAGTGCCGTGGTCAGCGGCGAATCGGTGGCGAAAAGCAAACCTGATCCGGATATTTTTTTGAAGGCAGCGGAACTTTTAGACGTGGTGCCAGAAAATTGCGTGGTAATTGAGGACTCTGGAAATGGGGTCGTGGCGGCAAAGCGGGCGGGAATGAAATGTGTGGCTTTCAAAAATCCCACATCGGGCAATCAGGATATTTCTCAGGCAGACCTGAGTACAGACCAGTTTTCAGAACTGCCGGTAAAGCGTATCTTGTCGCTTTTTAAGCAAGCCGCCTGAAAAGAGCCGTTCAAGCTCTGCCTGTTTCCTGCCGATAAGAAAATACAGAGTTTTTCTAAATAACGCCTGTATCCAAGGAGAAACAGTAACAGATGCCGATGAATGTGAATTCTTTTGACCGTCTGGTATCAAATATTTCTCAGAACGAACGGAAACGTATTCTTTCCCGTATTCGTACTCAGATAAATGCGGAAGCGCTTTCCCTAGAGGCCGCTATTGACCGTTCCCTGGAACCCGTGGGAGGCAGTCTGGAAGAACATTTTAATGCGGAATCACTGTTTCTTCGGGTTTGGCTCTTCCTGAAATCAATCTTTTTGAACAATGCCATTGATAATATCTACAAAGCCTATCTTCTGAGCCGGATCGCCAGGCGGCTTGCAAAAAAATACTCCAGCCTGCTGGATTTTTCCCGCGGGGTATTTCTGCATGACATGTATAATAAGTCCCTGATGCTCAAACGGGCCGCTGATTTTTTCAGAACTACCCTGTCCATTATAGACAGTAACCCCGGTGACTTTTATGTTTTTCTGGGAACATTCTTTGTGCCTCTTATATCGGAACGTTTTAAGAGTGAGGTTGACCCCTATAATTTCCCGTTGGGCTGGGCAAATCCCGGTGAACTGCATATTACTCAAATCAGGAAGTTGGAAAAAATCATGCAAACTATTGATCCAAACCAGCGGGCACATCTTGCTTCGGCTGTGCAAAGCGCGCACTGGCTCAAACAGTTTTGCAATCTGCCTTTCCGCCGTTTTTTGACCCAGTTCTCAAACCAGGGCGCCGGGGTATGCAAGTTTTCCACAGTATCAAAAGATATCAACGAATTTGCCAAAGTGCTTTGCAACAGCAGGCCGATTCAGCGGGAACTGCTGGAAGCCCTGTATCTGTTCAACAATCAATATGTTCTGGATGAGGAAGAAGAAAATTTACCGGAACACAATGCGGAAGCGGAAGAATTTGTGACACAGGCGGCAAGCCAGATTAAGACAATTCGCTCCTATTTGAACGATGTGCCCATACAATCCATCGGGACGCTGATGCACCACTCAGTGGACTGGGTTCCCTCACAGCCGGATACTGCTGACGACTGGTTCTTGAAGTTTAAGGCGAACTGGCGCAGGGTTTTTGACCGAAAATGGAATTCCTGGCTTGCGGACCAACAAATAGAAGCGGTGCACAGACAATTGGAAATACTTTTCGGTCTGGACAGCATACCTTTGTTGCCGAACCGTCCATGGAGCACCCTCCGGAGCAACGTAGCCTTCAAATACGATTATTCACTCGGTTTTCTGGCCTATTTTTTCAAAAATGTGTTTCCCAAATACACGCAAATCCTCAAAATTATTTTGCTGGAAGGAAAATTTTATCAATCCGATCAGCGAATAACCTTTACAGACGCCCTGGACAATCTTTTGCAGCAGGAGAAAAATCTGGATACCCTCATGAACATGCTGTCCGAACAGGGTGAATATGGCAAACATTTTGTGGAACTGGCGGACAGCGCCGCCTTTGCCCGCGCAAAAATAGACGCACTGATGGAAAAAATAGAAGAAACATCAGAAGAAATTGTACACAATTTCCTGAAAGGTACGGCATCACTTTCTACCATACTTGATGCCTATGACCCGGCCAACAAGAATAGCAATAATATATCGACCATACAAATCACCTTCCAGAATGAAAAAGCACAGGCGGCATTCATCCAGCGGCTGAAAGAAATAAAAGAAAACACGACAAAAGTTATCGGTCTGCTCAATCAAATTGGGGACTTATCAGAGCCGGCAGCAGAACCAAAACAAAAACCAAGCCCAGTCGCCGAGGCCATGTCAGCTTAGCCGTTTTTGAGCAAGCCTCAGGCATCTATATCGTCAGCCTGCGGTTTCTGGCGGTAACTTCCCAGTAATTCACCAATTTGCCGTCCTCTACCACATACGCGCCTGGATATAACGCCGTGGTGGGACAAATATGGGTGGGAATGACGTAGAGTATTGTGCCTATAGCGGGAATTTCGCCGGATTCCATGCGAAAAACCCAGTGTTCCTCGCTTTGGGCAACAGGCTTTGCGCCGTTCATACCGGCGATAATTCCCCGGTCGCCCTGGGGGTCAGAAGCAACGGCCTTGCTGCCCGCATCAATGGTAAAAAGACTTGGCGCGGGATGGCTCACCACCCGGCAGAGCAGGGCGGCTCCGGGGATAAAGGTAAGATCGCGATATTTTTCATCATACCCGTGGTCTTGCACAAAAAAGGTGCCCGGAGAAAGGAACACGCCGGGATTTTTGGCATGGCAAGGGAAGGTGGGCGTCCCGCCCATCACCAGGACCGGTATGACAAAACCCTGGTTTTCCAGAGAGCTTTTTATGCCAAACAGGATGTCCGTTTTTTCCGCTACCGCCCGCTTCCGTTCATCCGGGTCTTTGATGCCCAGGTGCCCGTCGTAGCCATGGAAACCCCGAACGCTGATACCTGGAATCTGTGCGGCGGCATGGTAAAAATCCTCAAGAGTATCCAGGGAAACCCCGGTGCGGTTCATCCCCAGATTGACGTCGATTAGCACCGGCACATTGCCGCCGGAGTCCCGGGCTGTCTTGCCGAGCAGGGTCAGCTGGCCCAGATCGTCCCCGATGGCCCAGAAGCGCGTTGCGGCGTACCGGGCGCATAGGCGGATAAACCGCTGAATCGCGGGGCCAACCAGCGGATAGGCGACGAGTACGTCCCCGGCGCCGCAGGAAGCGGTCATTTCCGCCTCGGAGATGGCGGCACACTTGAATCTGGTGATTCCCATCTCAAGCTGGATACGGACAAGGGAAGCCATCTTGTGAGTCTTCACGTGAGGCCACAGGCGCTCTGGCCCTCCCGCAAGCCCTATGGCCTTGCGGATATTTTCCCGGATAGCGTCTTCGTAATACACCAGGGATGGAGAATCAAGTTCCGCTTCTCGTTCAAAATGATAGTTCAAGGGTTCACCTCAACCAGAAGTTCAATTTCCACCGGCGCGTTGTCCGGCAGAGCGCTCATACCCACGGCAGCGCGGGCCGAGCGTCCGGTTTCCTCGCCGAAAATATCCACCAGAAGCTGACTCCCGCCGTTTGCCACCCTGGGATGGTCATAGAACGTATCAGACCCTGCCACAAAACAGAGCATTTTGACAATCCGCTTCACCCGGTTCAGGTCTCCAATCCGAGACTGAAGATTGGCAAGCAGGTTGAGAATACAGAACCGGGCAGCCGCCTGTCCGTCTTCTATCGAACATTCCGCGCCCACTTTGCCGGTGTACATCTGCCTGCCGTTGAAAAGCGGGGTGCAACCCGACAGATAATAGAGATTTTCCCCAAATTCTTTGACCGGTTCATAAATGCCGCCCTGGGCAGGAGGATTCGGCATGGTCAAGCCGTATTTTTCAAGCGCCTTTTCCAGATTCAACATATCTTCTCCGCTGATTTTATTGCTTTCTTTATCATACTGTGATAAGCTGATTTTGTAAATAAGATATGTGAAAAAAATTTAGGGAAAGAATAATTTTAAGGGGAATTAGTATGAATTCTCTCTATGACCAATGGGATTTGTTCTCAAAAATAATGACCCTTCTGGAACAACACTTGGGAAATAAGTGCGAAATAGTGCTCCATGACCTTACCAAGGAATATTCCAGTACGATTGTGGATATTCGCAACGGGCATATTACCGGACGCAAGGTTGGCGACGCGGGGAGCAATCTGGGGCTTGAGGTGCTGCGGGGTACGGTTCAGGATGGCGACCAGTTTAACTATATCACGTACACCAGGGACAACAAGGTGCTGCGCTCGTCGTCGATTTATTTTCGCGGCGACAACAGCAAGGTCATTGGGGCGCTCTGCGTCAATCTTGATATCACCCAAAGCCTCCAGTACGAGGACTATCTGCGCCAGTTTAATCAGTTTTCCCCGGAGAAAACGGACAGCCGGGATACCGGAGGGGCAGTTACAGAAATCTTTGCAAATTCCGTTCAAGAGCTTCTGGAATACCTCATGGGCGAGGCGCTCGCTCAAATCGGAAAATCCGTGTCTCAAATGAACCGGGACGACAAACTCCAGTTTATCCATTTCCTCGACCAAAAGGGGGCTTTTCTCATAACCCGTTCCGGGGATATGGTGTGCGACTTCCTGAAAATCAGCAAATATACCCTGTACCGTTATCTGGAAATTACCAGGGAAGAGCACGAAGAAAAGTAGCGCAAAAAATTTTTTGTTAATAAAATTCAGGTGTGATATGACAGACAGGCTAATTATTCGCAACGCTTTTATGGTGGATGGCAGCGGTTCCCCCGGATACAAGGGGGACTTGCTTGCCCAGGACGGAATTATCCGGGAGCTTGGCATAGTCAGCGGGTCGCTGGGGAGCGTTATCGACGCAAAAGGGAAAATCCTGTGTCCGGGGTTTATCGACATGCATCGGCACTGTGACGTAGCTGCCCTAAAAGAAGGCTTCGGAAAACTGGAACTTTTACAAGGGATTACCACCTGCGTTGCGGGTAACTGCGGCATGTCGCCGGTTCCCAATGCGCCGCGTTACCGCGCCCAGCTTCAAAATTATCTTGCGCCCTGTTTGGGAACCTTTGAAAACGAAACTTTTTCTACGCACCGGGAATACGCGGAGCGGCTGCGCTCAATTCTGCTGCCTCTGGACATGTTTTTTTTTGCCGGCATGGGGGCAATCAGGATTGCGGTAAAAGGATTCAGCTCCGCGCCTTTTACCTCCGGGGAACTGAAAGCCGCCCGTTCTTTGCTTCAGGACGCGCTTGACGAAGGAGCGTTTGGGCTGTCTATCGGGCTTATGTATGTGCCTGAACTGTATAGTTCCACCGAAGAAATCGCGGCCCTGGCATCGGTGATGAAAGGCGGCAGGGGCATTCTCTGTACCCACATGCGCTGGGAGACGGAAAAACTGCTCCTGGCGGTGCGGGAAGTAATCGACATCGCCAAAAAGGCGGAAGTCCCTCTGGAAATCAGCCACTTCAAGGCCGCGGGGGTCAAAGCCTGGGGCAGGGTTCTGCATGAAACCATCGACCTTATCGAAGCCGAGCGGGCCAAAGGCATGGACATTACCGTCGATTTTTACCCCTATGACTGCGGTTCTTCCACCATGATGCAGATGCTGCCTCCGGGCTATTTGAGCATGGGGATTGAGGAAGCCATCGCGGGCCTCGATAAAAGCGAAAACATACAGAAGATGCGGAAGCTCCTTACCGAAGGGGAGCCGGGGTGGGACAATCTGTCCAAAACCATCGGCTGGGACAGAACGGTAGTCAGTTCCGTGTCTTTGCCGGAAAATCAACAGTGGTGGGGCTTAACCGTGATGGAATGCGTGAAGGAATCCGGAGCCGCGGACGAAGCGGAATTTGTGGCCCGTCTTATGCACAGCGAAAAAGGCAAGGTGGCGATTATCAACCGCAGCATGTCCCAGGAGGACATCGACACCATCGCGGGGCTTCCCTATTCGTCCCTGATTTCGGACGCTCTCTATGGCGACATGAAAGGCCCGCACCCCCGGCTTACCGGCGCGTTCCCGCGTTTTTTGCGGGACTTTGTCCGGGATCGGAAGGTACTGTCCCTGGAAACCGCGATCCGCAAGATGACCAGCCAGAACGCCGCCCGCCTGGGCCTGACTGACCGGGGGTTGCTCGCTCCGGGCCGCCGGGCGGATATGCTTATCTTTGACACTGGGGAATTCAGGGATACCTCAACATTTCTTACCCCCACCGGCCATGCAGAAGGGCTCTCTTACGCCTTTATCAATGGCCGCAAGGTTGTGGAAAATGGACGGCTCACCCGTGGCGATGGAGGCGCGGTGCTGGCGTCTCCCCGCGCATAGGGGCTACAGCGAATTCGCCAAGTCAAGCAAGTCCCGCTGAATCTCCGGTTTCTGTTTCTGTCCGTAGATCCCCGCGATATCGGTTAAAAATTCTTTTAGCTGCTTCCGGGCATTGGGGTTATCAAGGTTTTTTGGCAGATCCGGCACCGTTAATTCCATACCTGGCTCAATTAAATCGGGGTCAAGCACCACGTCGGAGGAAGCAAGCATAATCAGAGGGAAAAAATACCCATTGTCATCGCCATAATTTTTTCTGGCAAGTCCGGAAAGGGTATCTCCCCGGACTACGGTATAGTCTTTTGCGCCGGTCAGAATTAACCCCGAACGGTGTTCATCGTACACATCCTGAAAAGCTTCCTCAATTGAATTGGCGGATATAGGTTCTGTATTCGAAGTTTGCTGGCTTGCACAGGCGGCAATAAGAAAAGCCAGCGATATCAGTGTCAGAACAGCAGCGATTTTTTTCATATTTACTCCTAAAAAGATATACTGATAGTATAAACTTTATTTTGTCCCTTGTCAAGAAAAAAGTTTGTGAGGTGTGGTTTGCGCAATAAATATTTTTTCTTTTATCTCTATCACAGATTCCTTGTTATTAACAACCTCCCTTGCCTCTTGTCCGGTTGTCTTTGCTTTTATCTAAAAAAGACCCTGCAATCAACCAAATAAAACTACAAAGAGTTCCGATAACAATCGGCGTCATCAGGCCGAAAACAATTCCTTCTCCTAAAACACTTGCAAAGGATAAACCAGATAGACCAGCATATAGAGTTTTTCCTAAAAAACCCGCAACAGCAGATACTACTAATAGTATTCTAACTACTTTGACAAAAGTATTCATACAGTAATCCTCCATAATTATTTTTATTCCGCGCATAAGCCGGAGAGACAATTAAAATGCGAAAAGGAGAAAAACAGGTATCAGATTCGGAGTTTTAGAGGAATGTTATTTTTCAAATCGTTATAATGTACTTTTATACTGGTAATAATAGATGATTTGGCATAAGGCTTGCCGCTAACCGGCGAGCCCAATAGAGATGTAATACGTTGAAAACCCATACGCAACGGAGAAAATTGGGCGCTGCCCGATTTGGTAATAATTGTCGGTTCCTCTGCCGGATGCTGGATAAAATAGTTTTCCAAAGAACCGAAAATCTTGTCCTGCGTTTTGTTTTCTATCTCGAATTTAACAGGATGGTACGGTTCCACCGCCGCAAATGAGAATGTTCCCAGTACGGAAAGGGCAGTATAAGCCATTAAAGTAAGATAAAACAGCCTTTTTTTCGTAAACCTAACCATAACATTTATTGTACCATAAATAAAAATACCTGACAAGCGGTTGTTTAAGCCCCGCCACCTTATTGCGTTACATACTCCGCACCTCTTTTCTCCAATACCGTGAGGGACGTTAAGGCAAGATAAAAATAGGGAAATCCATCCTCTTCATACGTCGATAAGACGCCGGCTGCTTCCACCCAGTCATCGGGAGCGGGATACCGCGGTTTCAGCGTGTTACCCGTGTCCTGTGAAACCTTCGGTTCCCAGGCAACTTCAAACCCGGCGTTTCCATCGCTTCCGCAGCAGCCGGGGCCGTAACGAAGGACGAAACAATACGGAGTCGCGTTCCCCGGATATTGTTCTGATTTAAAAAGCCCCTGGAGTTTAATCGTTTTGCCCAAATAATCTTCTATATTAAGATACACGTCATTGGTCTGCGCGATAAACATTTTTTC
>JAITOJ010000150.1 GCA_031290005.1 Treponema sp.
TCCGAATTGATGATCCGCGAAAAGAACCGCTCACCCCACACGTGCCCGTGCAGGTCGTGGGCACGGTTCCAGCGCATGGCGAACACGCTCAAAATCCATTGCATTATTTTGGACAGAGACTCGTCATCTGACGGTTTTATAAGGAGATGGATATGGTTTGGCATGATAGTGAAGTTAGTAAGCTCGAAAGAGAAGCGTTTATGAGCCTGTTTAAGGACGAGGAGAAACAACTCTGAGGCTGGGCGTGGGTCAAAGATGGGTTCGCTGCGGTTTGTCCTGGCGGTGACATGGTAAGCGGCGCCCACGGCGAGAAGTCTGCGATGATGTGGCATGGTATTACCCTCCTGAAAAAGAATTTTGTTGCATAATATATATGGATAAAATTGTTCAAAATGGGACATTTTTTGAGGAATTTGGGCGACTTTTTTGCTTTTTTTTTAACTTTTTCGCTTTTTACTGCTCTGTCCCCTAAGCCTCAAGCTCTGTCCCTCGGAATTCTCTGCGATTAACTTTTTTCGCTTTACTGCTCTGTCCCTCAAGCCTCAAGCTCTGTCCCTCGGAATTGCTCTGAGCTCAGCTTTTTTCTGCTCTGTCCCCCAAGCTCTGTCCCCCAAAATCCCCCGTAAACAAAAAAAATCTAAAAAAATCTAAAAAAAACCAAAAAACTTCTTGACAAATATAACATACTATGATATATTAAAAGAGTAAATGATATATCATTTATAAGATTTGTGATGTAAACGGTGAATTACAGGGGAATTGGCATGAAAAAGATTCTTTTTGTTTTCGGCGCATGGATATTCTGTGTGGGAACTGTTTCCGCCCAATCTTTCGGCAGCGTTGATAATGACAAAGCGGATACAGAGACGGTAGTCGATGAGGATCGCGGTTTTACCGCCCAGGTGGACATTGACACAAACCTGTTTCAAATGACCGATACGACGTATTCGGACGCAACGGAACGGTATAAGCGCACCGATTCTTTTCTGATTGATAACTATCCCCTGGGCGGTTTTAATGTTTTGGATGACACCAACGTCGCCTTTGGCTACAACGGCGCCTGGTACGGCGGGAATCTGTCCCTTAACAGCGGTGGGCTTGGCGGAGTTAAGGCCTGGCTCAGTTTTCTGAATGGCAAAATCAAGATTACTGCCGGTAACGACATCGGCTATGGTTACGCCGATTCCCAGGGCGCCGATGCGGGCTTGCGAGTGTACGATGACAATGTCCGCACCAACAACGACGGCAAAAACGATACCGACGACAACACCGTGGACTCAAGCAAAAACCCCGACAACATCACCCAGGACAAGGGCTTGCTGTTCGAATTCGACCTTGCCCCCTGGAAGATTGCGATTGGAGGAGGCGGAAATATAACCGATATGGCAAAGAATATCGGGAGCGTTATGTCCGCCTCAAACAACGACCCCATTTATGGATATAATTTCCAGTACGGCGCGAATATCGGCGGCAAGGTCGGCGATCTTGCCAAGCTGAACGGGGCCTATATTTTGCAGTCCGCAAAGAACGAGACCCGGTACGAATACAATGCGAAGAGTGATAAAATAGTCGCTCAGGGGGCAGACGCGGAAACTACCACCCACCTTTTTGGTGTTTACGGGAGTATGTACCCTTTGAGAAATGACACTTTGGGTTTTACCCTGGGTTATGCCGGTGTGTTTACCCAGTACCTTGAAGAATTTTCTGTTGACAGTCAAACCACTATGCCCCAGGTCTTTAAGAACGGTATTAACCTGACGGCGCGCTATAAAACAGACAAATTTACGATAAAGACCGATCACAACTACAGTTTTTGGTCTGATAAAAACTACAAGATCTACTATCTGTATAAACCTGACGCTCAAAGGATGAAAGACTACGGACTTTTGGCAAAGAGCAACGACGCTTCCAATGTTTCGGACGTGAGCCATACGTTTTTGTGGAATGGGCTTGGCGCTTCATACCATTTTACGCCCGTTGTTGAAGGCAGCGCGTATGTCCGCAATCTCATCCGCACCGATGAAACGCCGGAATATAAGATGGTGATTGACTATTTCTCCCTGGAGTTGAAGTCAACTTTTCGCCTTCATCCCAGTGTTGAGTGTTACGCGGGGATTACCTATCATTATACCGGGCGCACCGTATCAGAAAGTCTGCCAAAGGTATTGGACGAATTCGGCGCAAAGCCCGCAAAGGAAACGGTTGATTCGGTGAATATGATCCAAATCCCTGTGGGATTTACGGTCAGGCTCAAGTAACGGGCTGCCTTAGCTTGTCTGTCTAGCCGGAAACGGATCGTTTTCGGATAAGTATAGAAAAAAAATTATTTACGGAGGTAAATTATGCAAAAAAGAAAAAAAAGCAATCTGACAGGATTGCTGCTGGGTGCGGCAGTTGCTGCCGCAGTTCTTCTGGTATTTTCCGGATGCCCCAATTCGGCTGAGGACGGGGGAGGGGGGGGGGCTAGCCCTTCCTCCTCTGCGCCGGAAAAACCAGGGAGTAGTGGATGGCAGGAAGGCGTTGGGTTGAAAGATACTGTGGATCTTTCAACTGTTAACGATACTGCGGTGAATACCCTCGATAATCGGTACTCAGTGCTTGCCTTTACCTGGCAGGGTGAGGGTGCGATTACGTACAATGTGTACTGGTCGGAGGAGGCTTCAAGGCCCGTTACGCCCAATGTTTCCGGCTTAACGAACAACGTTTGTTTTGCCACGAATCTTGAGGAAAAAACCACCTACTATTTCTGGGTCGAGGCGGTTAATCCCAATGGCACAACGGTGAGCGACAGGGTGGAAAAAACGTCTCCGAGTAAAAACGTCGACGGCGTCGACGGCGGCAAAGAGCGGGGTGATTATCCGAGAAACATCCGGATAGTCCCAGGAGACGGGTCTCTGACGGTTTCCTGGAGTCTGTCCGACCGGGTAGGCTGGTACGAAGTGTACTACGCCCCCAAGGGTACGATTACCCACCTTGACATCTATACCCCGGTAGAATTCCGCTACGACAACACCAAAACTTTGGCTTCTGGCGCGGTTGATGTTAGCAGCGATTATGTTCCTGGCAATGGCGGTAACATTGCCTACACCGGCAGCTTCCTGCACGAGGGCCATACACGCCCACTGTATCCATTCTGCACTCCCTTAGCCCCCAACAGCGGTTATGAGGGGTATTATGTCCGCGCTACAACCGGTATTGATGGAGACACCCGCCCGAAGCTGGGCATTAATGATACGTCAATGGTGGGAAAATTCTACAAAATTATGGAAGCCTGGGATGAAGGTCTTGGTGGGGGATTAAAACCCTACAAGGCCCTGGATTCCGCTTTGAGCGCCGCGATTCCCTGGGATGGAACAAAGGCGGGTACCCCCGGTAAGCCGGTAAAATTCTACAGCACCACCACTACGATTACGGGCCTTACCAACGGCACGGAATATGAAGTGTGGATTCGGCCTCCCAATGCCAACGGGGAGCGGGGCTATGGATACATAAGCGGCACGCCGGGCGCTTCTTCGAATACCCTTGCGGCGCCCGCGAATGTTCAGGTTTTTAGCCCCGCAAACACCATGCGGGATCTCCTCGTATACTGGAACAAAGTTCCCGGCGCGGTAAATTACCGGATCTACACCAGCAAGTTTGACTATACTCCGACTGCGGCTTCGACGTATGTCACCGTTAGCGGCGAGGCGGATCCTGTGTACACCGTTACCGGTCTCCAGAGCAATACCACCTATTATGTGTGGGTCGTGGCGGAATCGGGCGGATTTGCGGGAGTTTTTGGTACGCCGGCAAAGGGAAAAACCGGAGCCGCTCCTGCCGCCGGAAAGATCGGCGATAAGGTCATTGCGGGAACCAGTGCGAAGGTAAAGACCGCGGTATACGTCGAAGTGAACGACCGCAACCCGCTGAATGCCGGTTCCTATATCCTTGACGACGGCACCTACCTCTTTGACTACGTGATACTGTTTGCCGCGAACATCAGGAGCAGAGCTTGTGATGGTACGGCAGCGGATGGCTATTGTATAGAAAGCGGGCCTCACGTCCACTTTAACGACAATGTAAAGTACATCCTTGATAACAAGGCCAAGTACATTGAGCCCCTACAGGCTAAAGGTATCAAAGTACTGCTCGGCCTTCTGGGCGACCACGATGGTATCACCTTCGGCACCATGACCGATGCCGAAAGGGCAACCTTCGTTGCCGACATAAAGAAAGATGTGGAAGCATTCGGTCTTGACGGCGTTGACTTTGACGACGAATGGGGCAGCAAGGAAGCCTGGGATCAGGAAGTCCAGGCCAACAATCCTACGCCGACCAGTATCTGGACTTACCCGACTAGTTCCTGGGGATGGCCGTTCAGTATGACCATCTACCGCGACCCAACCAAAGGGATCGTTGCCGGTAACGGTACGCTTATCGCTCCGTCAGCGGAAAATATGGACCGGATGTGGAAGGAAAGCGGGGAAAGCTATTATAAAACCATTAAAGCTACCCGTGACGCTCTGGGAACGAGTAAAATCGTAAGCCTCTACGAGTACAATACCGGGCGTTATGTAACCCCCGGCGGCGCGGCTAACGGCAGCGCTACGGTGGATCTGCTCAAGGGCGCCATAGACTTTGCCATGCAGCCCTGGTACAACCAGTACATTGCGGACAGTGCCAATGGGTTGCCTCGGAGTATCTACTCGCCCTTTGGTATGGATTTAAGTGGCAAGGCGTATTCCGCACAGAACGGTGCGCCGAACCCGCCGATTGTGGTAAGCAACAATGCCCAGGCGACCAATACCATCTACGATTACGCGACACGGTTCAAGAAGGCCGCGACTGATGGCAATGCGTACAATGTGCTTTACTTCTACGGACTGGAGGAGGCTACGAATCTTCTGAAACATGCTTCCGCGGATTCTACGGCCAGGGTAACCAAGGAAGAGTACATTTCGATGATGACCAAGATTGTGTTTAACAAGGACACAATTGTTACGTCAGACGGCGGCGACTACCGCAAGGACTGGTAAGAAACCGCATGGTAATAAACTGCCGGTTCTTTAAAAGAACCGGCAGTTCTTTGTTAAAAAAAATCCGGGCACTGCCTAATGTCTGGAAGGATATGGAACGGAAATGATGAACAAGACGAGTATGAACATTATATGTGCCGCACTTTTGGTTTTCCTGTGTGCTTGTCAGGAGCCGGGAATCGGGGGAAGTCCCTTTGAAATGAATCCTCCAATTCCTCAGAAACAGTTATTGACTACATCTGCTCCGGTGGAGGCCATCTGCTATGTCGATGTAGAGCACTATAATCCCCTGAACGCAAAGGATTATGTTTTTTCCGCCAATGCGGATGCTCCCGAAACACCGTTTTTTAATTATGTTGTTCTTGGTTATTCATATCTTACGAAAGACAGCCGGGGCTATACGCATCTTGAATTGCGCCCCGCGTTAAAATATATTCTGGATAACAGCGTACCCTATCTTAAACCGCTGCACCAAAAAGGCATAAAGGTACTGATTGAGGTGCGCAGCGGTATTTTTACTGATGACGAAGCGGGAATCGGCGCTGGTCTTGGAACTATGGATATGGCGTCAATTAACGAATTTATAAAAGAGCTGAAACTCCTGGTTGACCAATATGGGATTGACGGTTTTGATTTTAATGATGTCGGGGGCGGCAGGAATTCCTATTCCCCCCATACCAGAAATTTAACACAGTTTCAAACTGGCAACCCTCTGTATCCCGATGAATTGTTTCGCGATGAAAAGGGCGACACAATAATTGATCCGGCAAAGATTGCAAGCATACTCTGGATTGAAGGGGGGAGCAATTTTTCAAACCTGATACAAAGGACTAACGAAGCCCTCAAAGAAACCTACACCATGACATACAAAAACGGCAGCCTCGAAACCAGTGACACCCAGTCGGTTGAACGGATTATCATGGTGCGTGACCGAAATCATGGCAGACAGTTACTTTCCCAATTGCGCATGGCTTATATGCCCGACGCCTATTCCGGGGCGGATCCTAAAGTCGCGGGAAATTTAAAATATATTATTCATGATGTTCCCTATGACAATACCAGGCCCCACGCATCTCTGTGGGATGAAGCCAGACAGGCGGATGTAGGGGAAACGGAAGCGGATGATAAATACGCGCCCTTTGCCGTGGATTTGCTCGATCAAAAGAGTCAAACAGAGACGGAGTTATGGGCAAAGAGATTTTTGCTGAAAGACCCGGACGGCTTGTTAAGCAGCGCGGCCAATCAGAACAAATATGGAGCCTTGTATTTTACTAATCTGGGGCCTGTGTCGGAATCCGCCGATACGGCCGGTTATATGACTTATTTTTCGCGGATCCTTTTTGGACGAATAGTAAGGCTTTCCGAGACCCCCAACGCCGGCAACTACAAAAAAGACTGGTAGCATAACAATTAGTTTTTTGCTAACATCAACAATAAAGGATGATCCAATGAAACAACATAAGAAGCCCTGGACAGGCACAGACCTGCAAATTTCATTGCTGGCGTTGCCCACGGCGGTTTGGTTTCTCTTGTTCAGTTACCTTCCGATGTTTGGCGTTATTATCGCGTTCAAGAAGTACCACATCAACGGCGGTTTTTTACACAGCCTTATCACCAGCAAATGGGTGGGCCTGCATTATTTTAAGCTGCTGTTGAACAATGACGACGTATGGCTTGCGTTGCGGAATACCATTCTCTACAATGTGGTGATGCTTGTGGTTGGCACGGCGCTCACGCTTGCTCTTGCGCTGCTGGTTTCCGAGCTTCACAACAAGTTCCTGGCGAAAATATATCAGACGCTGATGTTTTTCCCTCATTTTCTTTCCTGGGTTGTCATAACCGCTCTGGTGTGGGGTTTTTTAAGCCACGACATGGGTATTGCCAACGATATAATCGTGAAACTCGGATTTGAAGGGCACAAATTTTATATGGAGCCGAATTTCTGGCCGGGTTTCCTGGTATTCCTGAGCCAGTGGAAAAGCATCGGGTACGGCATGATTGTCTATCTTGCCACCATCACGGCGCTTGACAAGGAAGTATACGAAGCCGCCCTGCTTGACGGCGCTTCAAAATGGAAGCAGGTAACGCGTATCACTCTTCCCATGATGAAGACCGTCATTGTGCTTATGTTCATCCTGAACATAGGGCACATTTTCTATTCCGACTTCGGTTTGTTCTATCAGGTGCCCAGGGATTCCAACACCCTGGCGAATACCGTCACCACCCTGGACGTTTTTGTGTATAAACAATTGATGAGTCCCACATCGCCTATCGGCATGACCGCCGCGGCCGCGCTTTTCCAGTCCGTAACCGCGTTTGTCCTGACTCTTATGGCGAATAAGATGGTCAGCAAAATTGACCCGGAATCAGCGATGATTTAATGGAAAAGGAGAAATAAAAATGGCAAAGCAGGAAAATCAGGGGACAGCCAGCCGCTTTTTGAAGGTAAGCAAACCCACCAATGCGGTGTTTAACATAATCATGCTAGTGCTGGCGCTTATGTGTATTCTGCCGATGCTTTTGATTTTATCAATTTCACTCTCCGCGGAAAGCAGTTTGACTGATTTTGGCTATCAGTTTATTCCAGAAACCTTTTCCCTGGACGGCTACACCTATATTTTCACCCAAAGCCCCGCCATAATCCGGGCGCTGGGCATATCTGTTTTTGTAACAATTGCCGGAACGATTACCGGTGTGGTATTAAACGCCCTGATGGGGTATGTCATTTCCCGCAAAGGATACAAACTGCAAAAGTTTTTTATATGGTTTGTATTTATACCGATGATATTCAACGGCGGGTTGGTGTCATCGTATTTTATCATCGGTAATTTTTTGCATTTAAGCAACAAGATATGGGTGCTTATTCTGCCCCTCGCGGTTTCATCGTACAATATCATTTTGTGCAAAACGTTTTTCAAGGCCACAATTCCCGATTCGCTCATTGAATCGGCTAATATTGACGGCGCTTCAGAATTGCTGATTTTCTTTAAAATTATTCTGCCCCTGTCAAAACCGGTTCTTGCGACAATCGCGCTGTTTCTCAGCTTCGCGTACTGGAACGACTGGTTCACCTCGCTGTTATATATCAACGACTCAAGCCTGTATTCTTTACAGGCCTATTTGAACAAGATTCTGGGGGATATAGAGTTTTTGTTACAAAACGCGAGCACCCTGGGTGTGGCGCAGCAGCAGATTCTGGCAAATATGCCGAAAGAAGCCGCCCGGATGGCAATTGTGATTGTGGCGGTAGTACCGATAGCATGTACTTACCCATTCTTTCAGCGTTACTTTGTTTCCGGCCTGACCATCGGCGCCATAAAAGGCTGACAACATGTTATATGGAGATAATCGGATGTCACAAAAAATCAATTGCGTCGTTCTTCTGGCAGCTCTGGCCGGCATGACGCTGTTTGGGTGCAATAAAAGCAATAACTCCGGCGCTCCCACCCTTATCTGGTGGCAAATCGGCTCAAATTCGGCGGATTTGGCCCATTACTGTGAAATACTGAGCGATTACACGGAGGCAAAAATCGGGGTGCGGGTGGATATACGCCAGGGGAGCTGGTCAAATGCGACACAGCGGTTTAACGCCATGATAAATACCGGTGAATATTGGGATATTCTTTTTTCCGACGCAAACTCCTATCCCAGCTTTGCTTCCCTGGGAGCTTACGCGGATATTACCCAGATGGTAAAAGAGGCGGCCCCCGAGCTGTACTACGGCATTCCGGAGGAACTGTGGAACGGTGTTTCACTGAACGGAGCGGTGTACGGCGTTCCCACTTATAAGGATTCTGCTTCCACCATGTTCGCTTTTTGGGATGCCGCGGTGGTGGAAAAATATCAGTTGAATATCCAGGATAATTCATGGCGGAATCTTGACGCCAATTTTAAAAAAGTAAAAGCCGGAGAGGGGCAGCGCTACTATCCATATATTATATCGAAAGGCGACATTGACCCTGTTTTCCTGCGTTATGATACGTTTACGTCTTTTTTGCATCCCATAGGAGTGCGCAGTGACGACGCGAACCACCGGGTGGTCTGCACTCTGGAACAGGACGATGTGCTGGAAGCGTTTAAGTATATGCATCATTGGTATGAAACGGGGGTTATCAATCCCGACGCAAACATGGTGGAGACGCTGCCCAAATACCGGCCCTATTTTATCGCCCAGGCATGGCCTTCTGTGGCGGCCTCTTATGCCACCAGCGCCGCCATTGAAAAATACCTTCCTTCAAGATTTTACGGCCCGGTGTATTCAACCGGCTCTATTCAGGGGTCAATCAACTGTATCAGCGTTAATTCCAAATACAAGAATGAGGCGCTGAAACTGCTGCATCTGGTGAACTCGGACCCGAAATTCCGCGATATGATGGCCTATGGTATTGAGGGCGACCATTTCCACTATGTGACCATGCCGGACGGCAGAAGAGCGGTACACCGGGACAGAAACGACTGGCCCCTGGTTAATTATCAGGAGGGGAATTACTTTATAGAAACGCCGGAAGATACGGCGCCTGCCGGGTATTGGGACGAAGTGCGGAGCTTAAATGAAAGCGCGGTTCCTTCCCAACTGCTGGGTTTCAGTATGGATTTAACCCCCGTGGAAAATGAAGTGATAAACTGCAAGAACACCTGGATGAAATATTATACCGACATCAGGACCGGCGCTTCGGATCCTGATAAAATGCTGCCCGGCATAATCGCGGAACTGAGAAAGAAAGGGATGGATACCATAATCGCGGAAGCGCAGCGCCAGGTTGATGAGTTTGTACAGAAACAATCTGATAAGGAATAAAGGATTTATGCTTATACCAAAAGTTGAACAGCGGATAGGCCAATATCTGGGTTTTCTGGAACGGAACGCCTACCGGGAAATCAGCAGTCTTGAGTTTGAAGTTTTCTCTACGGAAGAGACGTTCCGAAAGCCGCCTGAAAATGCGCTCTGGCGGAAAGTTACCACCCCGTGTCCGTGGGGTAAATCGTGGTATTGCTGGTGGTTTCGCACGGTATACCGTGCCCCCTTGGGCGGCCGCCCGCTTTTTCTGAACGTGACGCCCAATGCGGACTCGCTCGCGTTTATTGACGGCAAGCCGGCCGGGGCTTTTAATATGTTTCACCGGAAAATCCGCATTGACGCGGACGGCGCGGAACACACCCTTCAGGTGGAAGCCTATTCAGGGCATCCTCACGGCGGCTGCGGCCCCTTTGAAGGGCCGTCTATCGTGGTGACCATCGGCAAAACCCTGCCTGATTTCCCCAATACCTTTGAGGGCGGCAGTCTTCTGGAGCGCCTGGAAATAGTACATTCCCTGTACTACGATGTGCGGGCGTTGTTTGAGCTGGCAAAACAGCTCGACAACAATTCCCTTCGCAAAGCCCGGATTTTGAAAGGCCTCTACGATGCCCTGGGGACTATCAGCTTTTCTTCTTCCGGGGATCTCCTGGAAAAAGAAGCTCTTGGCGCAGCCCGGCTGATTGCGCCCCTCCTTGGGGCAAAGAACGGCGACACCATACCGGAAGTGTACCTTATCGGCCACGCCCACATCGACCATGCCTGGCTCTGGCCCATCGCCGAAACCGAGCGCAAAACCGCCCGCACGTTCATGAACATGACGCGGTTTATCAAGGAATACCCGGAATTTATCTTTATCCAGTCCCAGCCCTGTCAGCTTGAAATCGTCAAAAATGAGTATCCCGATGTATTCAAGGCGGTGCAGGAAGCCTACAAGACCGGCAACTGGGAACCCAACGGCGGCATGTGGGTGGAACCGGACTGCAACATTCCCTCCGGTGAATCCCTGATCCGGCAGTTTCTGGTGGGCAAGGGGGCAAACCGGGAAATGTTCGGCTCCGGTTACGAAGCGGACACCCTCTGGCTCCCGGACGTGTTCGGCTATGCCGCGGCGCTCCCGCAAATCCTGAAAGGCTGCCGTATCAAGTATTTTGTGACCAGTAAAATCGGCTGGAACGACACCACCCGGTTTCCCTACGATACGTTTATCTGGCGGGGCATCGACGGGTCCGGGATTAAGACCCACTTTGTGTCCTCCAAATTTTCCGGCTATAACGGCAAAGCCAGCCCGGAAGAATTTATCAAGACCTGGGAAGAAGTGCAGCACAAGGAAGTGCAGTCAGGCTGTATCCGCTCCATCGGCGAAGGGGACGGCGGCGGCGGAACCCTGCGCTCGGACATCGAGATGGCCCGCAGGCTCGGGAATCTGGAAGGCTCCCCAAAGGCGTCATGGAAAAAAGTGAGCGATGCCCTGGGCCTGATTTTCGCAAACCCTGACGAGCTTCCCGAATGGCGGGGCGAATTATACCTGGAACTGCACCGGGGCACCTATACCACCCAGGCCCGCACCAAACGGAACAACCGCCGCCTGGAATTCGCCCTGCAAAGCACGGAATTTCTCACCGCCGCTTCTGCCCTGGACAACAAGGCGGACTACCCGCGGGAAGAACTGCTCGCTTTCTGGAAACAGACCCTGACCAATCAGTTCCACGATATTATCCCCGGCACGTGTATTGGCCGGGTCTATGAGGAAGCGGAAGCCCAATCAGCGTATATGTTGTCCCGCCTGGAGACGCTCTGCTCCGGGACGCGGCAAAACCTTCTTGCCGGAAAAAGCGGTCTCCTTCTGGTGAACAGCCTTTCCTGGGAACGTTCCGGCCCGGTGACAATTCCGGCGGCGGCCATTGATGCGGTAACGCGCTCAGGCAAAGCCTCTGCGGTGGTATCCGCGGAAGGGGCGGAATACCCGGTTCAGCGGTATACCGGACCGGACGGCGAAGAACAGGCGGTGTTCACCCCGTCCCTCCCTTCCCTGGGCTGGGAGTGTTTCAGTGTAACCGCGCAAGGAAAAGAAGCGGCATCTCCGTTTGTCTATACAGAAAAAACCCTTGAAACCCCGTTCTACCGCATTGCCTTTGATGAAGCCGGGAGGATTATCAGCCTGTTTGACCGGAAGCAAGAGCGGGAATTGGTGGCGGAAGAGGGCTATTTCAACGCCCTGCTTATCGCCGAAGACGTGCCGGTTTTCTGGGACGCTTGGGACATTGACGCGGACTGGACGCGGCATATCCTTCCCGAAATACGCCTTGAGTCCGCTGCTGTCGCCTCGGATGGGGCGGTTTGTTTCCGCATCCGCCGGACATACCGTATCGGTGAGACATCAACTCTGACTCAGGACATGGTGTGTTACGCCGGAAACCCCCGGATTGACTTTGAAACCAGGGTTGACTGGCACGAACGGCGCCGGCTTCTCAAAGTCCAGTTCGACACCGTTGTCCAGGCCGCTCAAGTGCGCTGCGAAGTCCAGTACGGGCATATTTTCCGCAATACCCACCAGAACCTGATGCAGGACCGGGCAAAGTTTGAAATTTGCGCCCACAAGTGGATTTCTCTGGAAGAAACCGGCTGCGGCGTCGCGCTTTTGAACGACTGCAAGTATGGACACGACGTTTTGGGCAGCAGAATGCGCCTTTCTTTACTGCGTTCCCCCATTGCCCCGGACTTTGAAGCCGACCAGGGAGAACATCGCTTCACCTACGCGCTGCTTCCCTTTGCGGGGTCATTCGCCGAATCCGGCGTCATCCGTTCATCTTATGAGCTGAACGTGCCGGCCGCCGCGGAATGCGCGCCTCCTGCTGACGGAAAGCCGGACACCGGCGGTTCCCCGCGGCAGTCCCTGTGTAGTATTGACGGATCCGGAGAATCGGTGATTGTCGAAACAGTGAAAGCCCCGGAAAACGCGGCATCTGGGCAAAAGACCCTGGTCTTCCGGCTCTACGAAAGCCTGGGCGCTCACGCAAAGTCAAGGGTGCAGTTTTCCCGGGAACTCAAGTCGGCGATGGAAACGGATATGCTGGAAGAAAATGGAAAGTCCCTGCCGTTCTCCGGGAAGGAGCTTGCTCTTGCGTTCAAGCCGTTCGAGATTAAAACCCTGGCAATAACGTTCAAGGCATAACTGTCCTTGAGCTTTTGACCTTTCCGGTTTGTCTTTTTGGTGTTCCTGATTCGGATCTACAGCCGCGTCTCATCATAGGTGATTTCAGCGTCAGGCAGATTAGGTTCGTTGTCGCCCGCAAACGCCAAGCTCTGTCCCCAAGTAAAAAAGCGAAGCCCCAAAAGACCTCGCCTTCTCTATTCCTCTATCTCTCTATACATCTATGCGTCTATTACGCCTTCCCGGAAGCCCATCCTCCTCGCGTCCTACGCCGAAGCGTAGATTTTTTCCCGGATCATTTCGCCAATGAGTTCCGATGGCGTTTTGCGCGTGGATTCGGATGTTAT
>JAITOJ010000066.1 GCA_031290005.1 Treponema sp.
CCAACAAAAAACTGGTGGACCGCGCCCGGCGTATTGTCATGCGCGTTACCGGCGTTGATTACGAGACGGCGGACAAAACATTGAATCTATCAAACAACAAAGTGAAACCCGCCATCGTGATGCTGCTGAACAGATGCGACGCCGATGCCGCTAGGAAGATTCTGGAAGAAAACGGAGGCTTTATCCGTAAAACAATCGCTTCTTCCTGATACCAGAGAACACCATCAATATGGCAGATAATAAACAAATTGCCGCCGAAGGGGTTTATGAGATCGCAAGCCCCTTGGAAGGTACTATTATTCCCCTTAACCAGGTAAAAGACGAGGTGTTTTCCGGCGAAATCCTGGGGAAGGGTGTAGCCATCCTTCCGGCCAAAGGGGTACTGGTATCTCCTATAAACGGCGTGGTGGATTCTATTGCCGATTCAAAACACGCCGTCAATCTGGCGGGAGACCGCCGGGAGGAATTACTCATCCATATCGGTATGGACACGGTAACCCTGAACGGAAAACCTTTTACCCTCAAGGTCAAGGAAGGGGACCGGATAAAAATAGGGGATGCGCTCATTGAGTTTGATATAAAGGCCATAAACGATGCCGGGCTGGACCTGATTACTCCGGTGGTGATCACCAATACCGGGGATTATAAAGATATTACCGTTATCGCCGGTCCCGAGGTCAAAGCCGGCGCGCCGTTGCTGAAGCTGAAGGCATAGGATATGTATGCGGACGACCGGCAATGCGCATAGGGGCACCCTGCCAATATGACCCTAGCCTTTCACCAGTTCCGCAATCCCCGTCACCAGGCCCGCAAGGTTCTGAATTTCCGATGGGATAATAATCTTGGTTGATTTTCCGTCCGCCACTTTTTGCAGGGCCTCAAAACTCTTTAATTTGATTGCCCCTTCCGCGCCGATGGTCTGCTTAATCATGGCAAGCCCGTCGGCGGTGGCCTTCTGCACCGCCAGAATCGCCTGGGCTTCACCCTCGGCTTCCCGGATGGCCGCCTCTTTCCGGGCCTCGGCCTGCAAGATGACCGATTGCTTTTCCCCCTCGGCCTTCAGAATCGCCGACTGCTTTTCGCCCTCCGCCACCAGAATAGCGGCCCGGCGTTCCCGCTCGGCCCGCATCTGCTTTTCCATGGCGTCTTTGATGGAGCCCGGGGGGTCGATATTCTTCACTTCCACCCGGTTCACTTTGATGCCCCAGGCGTCGGTGGCATCGTCCAGGATGCTGCGCAGCTTGCCGTTGATGGTGTCCCGGCTGGACAGGGTTTCGTCCAGTTCAAGCTCGCCGACGACGTTCCGCAGGGTGGTGGTGGTCAGTTTGTCGATGGCCAGCTTGGGATTCTCCACCCCGTAGGCGTAGAGCTTGGGGTCGGCAATCTGATAGAAGACCACGCTGTCCACCAGCATGGTCACGTTATCCTTGGTGATGACCGGCTGGGGTTCGTAATCGAACAGGGCCTCCTTGAGGGACACCTTTTTTGCCACCCGGTCGATGAAGGGTATCATGATGTGGAGGCCCACATTCCAGGTGGCATAATACCCGCCCAGCCGTTCAAGGACCCAGGCGCGGGACTGGGGCACGATTTTGACCCCCCCAATAACGATGAGCAGAATGAAAATTGCCAACGCAATCACTACATAATACATATCAGACTCCTTGTTCTTTTTTTTGCCTTACCACAGCGGTAACCCCTTCAATACGGAGCACCGTACATTCCGCGCCCGCGGCGATTTCCTTGTTGTCGTCCGCCACGGCGGTCCAGATTTGGCCCCTGATCTTGATTTCCCCTTTGGCGAATTTGGGGATTTTCCTGGTTACCAGCGCGTCCCGGCCCGCCAGGTCGTCCACGTTAGTCTTTTCTCTGCCCACCTTCAATTTTTTTATCGCCACGGGCCGGGTGAATACGAGCAGCGCAATGGCGATCGCCACGAACAGCCCCATGTGCAGCCGGAACCGGAGGGGCGCGTCCAGCAGTTCGGTGAACCCGGAGACGAATATCATGATGAGTGCCGAAAGGGCGAACCAGATAGTCGTCAGGCTGAACGCGGTGGCCAGTTCGATTATCGCGAAAAGGATTGTCAGGGCCAGCCAGAACCAGGGAGTAAAGATGAATTGATAGACGTCCATAGTTATTTCCTTACTTCAGGAGTGTAGCGTTATTTGCGGGGCTTGTCAAATTGTTTGTTGCAGCTCATCTTGGGCAGCCTCGCGTGTCAGCGCGGCCAGGCCGTGGGGACTGCCGCACTCGGCCCGCTGTCCGTGGTGTCTGCACACCCCGCACATATGAACGCCACGTAGATTTTTCTTCACTGCCATCCATGGCAAGTTTGCGACTGGAACCTGAAGCTGTTCCAGCCGCATCGCGCCCCCGGTTCCTTACTGGAACAAGGTCCGGTTCCAGCCGGAACCTGCTGGGCAATCCCGCTGGAACCTGAAGTTGTTCCAGCCGGATCGTACCCCCGGTTCCTTACTGGAACAAGGTCCGGTTCCTTACTGGAACAGCATCCGGTTCCTTATTGGAACAGCATCCGGTTCCTTACTGGAACAGGGTACGGTTCCTTGCTGGAACAGCATCCGGTTCCTTATGAGATATAAAAAAACCCGGCTCGCTCACAGTGAGAGATACCGGTAGTTTCAAGAGAAAAATAGAGTATATGTGTGCTATTTACCCGCGTCCGGCGGTTGAATTGCGAATTGCTGGGCCGGCACATACCATTGTTTCCTTTTTTCCTTATTTATGCTATGGTACATCCGGTAAAATATCTATGCGGATTCCTGAAAGCTTGAAAAAGAAAGGACTGTTTCCTCTGGTTATTTCCGCGCTGATTGCCCTGTTTGTGTTCGGCGGCCTCTCCGCCGCAATCGTCGGCAGCATACGGAGCGGCAGCGCACAAAAGGCCCAGGAGGTATCCGCCCTGCCTTCCGCGGGGGAAGCGCCTTTATTCCTGCAAAATCCGCTCATACCTCCGGAGCAGCCCGGTATCCCGGATGATTACCTGCTGTACCGGGAACGAAGTTCCGCCTGGTCAAACAAAGAGGTGGACCGCTGGTTTATTGTGCCGGATTCAAATATGCTGCGGGAACTGCATGAAGCAAATGACAAAATGATTTCTGACCTTTTGAGGGCCGCGCCATGAAAAAAAGCCGCAAGTTTTTCGTAACCGGACTGTTTCTGGTGGGTTTTTCGCTGCTGTTTTCCTGTGCCTCAGCGCCCCAGGAGCCAGAACCAGCGGCAGCGCCGGAAGAAATCAGCAAATCGGCGCCCCCCCCCCAACTTCCTGAATCGAGTGCGGAACCTGCTCCAGAACCTGTCCCGCCAGAGTCTGCCCTGCCAGAACCGGCCTTGACAGAACCGGCCTTGACAGAACCAGCGCCGGAGCCGTTGATACCGGAAACCGCGCCGGAGGAAGAAGAGCCGCTCCCCCCCCTGATGATTGACGACCCTGTTGTTCCGGCGGAGGCAGCGCCCAAAGAAGAGCCGGCAGCCGTTCCTGAACCAGTTTTCGCTGAATCTGAAAAACTTCAAGAAGAACCTCAAAGTGAAGAATTGCCAGCCAGTGAGACGCAGCCGGAAAAATCTGCTGAAACGGCTGAAATAGCTGAAAGTGACCCTGCGCCAATTTTAACGCCTGAAAGCGAGGCACTGCCCGCGCCGTCCCGAAGCGTAACCCTGTATGTTGGTCAGTACCTGGATATTCCCTGCCCCGGTTACGGCTGGGTGTATTTGGGCGAGGTGGAAAACCAGCGGCTGGTTTCCTATGTCGAACGCAGGCAGGCCGGGAACAACACAACGTTTACCATTCGGGCGGACAAACCGGGCACGGCGCTGCTTCAATTTTATAAAAACGACCGGCTCAGCAATGCGGCACTCAATGATTATTTTGAAGTGACTATTGCGGAAATCCCGGTTATATCTGCTCCCAGCCAGGAGTTTCCAACAGCGGCGGAGCCGGATGCCCCACAGTCACCGGAACAACCTCAGGAAGCTCCCCCGGCAGCAGAACCGGAGGCCCCGGCGGAGGCGGCGCCGGAAGTTTCCGAGGCCACGGAGACGCCCATAGTCATGGATTCCGCCCAGGCTTTGTTTCAGGAGGCCCAGAAGTACGAAGCCAATTCTCCGGACAGAGACATTCGCCGGGCGCTCCAGCTTTATCAGCAGCTTGTCGGCCAATTCCCCGAAAGCCCTCAGTATCAGGAAGCGCAAAAGCGCATCCAGTATCTGCGCCGGTTTTATTTTACGATTAATTGAGGAACACAGAAGGATATGATACCATATACCGGTTACGGCGATTCCTTTGATGTGGCCGTGGTGGGGGGCGGCCACGCGGGCATAGAGGCGGCCCTGGCGTCGGCCCGGAAGGGCCTTAAAACGCTGCTCATCACCCAGACCATCGACTCCATCGGCAGAATGTCCTGCAACCCTTCAATCGGCGGCATTGCCAAGGGCAATATGGTGCGGGAAATCGACGCCCTGGGGGGCGAAATGGCCCGCCTGACCGACCAGTCCCTGATACAATTCCGCCTGCTGAACCGGAGCCGCGGCCCCGCGGTACAGGCCCCCCGCGCCCA
>JAITOJ010000155.1 GCA_031290005.1 Treponema sp.
CCCAAGACGTGGTAGAGAGTGGTGACAGTCACCAAAATGATTAAACGCCGTCTCTTTCAGGGGGCGGCGTTTTTTTGCGTTTGACAGGTTGGGTAAAACGTGATATACTACACATGTTAACGGAGGTTCTATGGCAATGACAGCGCAAACACGTCAGCCGCAGATGGGGCTGACCTTTGAAAAAGTCTGGGCGATGTTTCAGGAAATGTCGCAGGAGACGGACAGGAAGTTTCAGGAGACGGTCGCGCAGATGAAGGAAACGGACAAGAAGATAGATAAATTGTCGAAAAATGTAGGCGGGAATAACCGGTCTATCGGTGAATTGGTAGAAACATTGGTTGCCGCACGGCTTTGGGAAAAGTTTGCCGCCTACCATTATAATTTACGAAGGGCCTATCGGCGAGTACCGATTTATGATGAGAAGGATGAGCTTAAAACAGATATAGATATTTTGCTTGTGGATACCGAATGGTGTATGGCGGTCGAGGTGAAACGGGAAGCGGATAGAGACGATGTGGTCAGGCATCTGAAACGCATGGAATTGATACGAAAGTATCCCCCCGCCGAAGTTAAGGACAAAAAGATGCTGGGAGCAATCGCGGGAGGACTTGTGGCGCCCGATGCCAAAGAGTTTGCCCATGAAGCAGGTTTTTTTGTGCTTGAACTGACAGGGGAGTCCGTTGCTTTGCTCGATACGCCGGAGGAGTTTACGCCCAAGACGTGGTAGAGAGTGGTGACAGTCACCAAAATGATTAAACGCCGTCTCTTTCAGGGGGCGGCGTTTTTTTTAGACGCATAGACGCATAGAGCGAAGAGTGTTATTTGCGGGCTCTCCTGCCTGAAAGTTGTGAGGGACAGAGCCTCACACAGAGGCGCGGAGACACGCAGAGGAGTGCAGGGTATTTTTTATCCCCTTGACAGGTTTCCTTTTTTTAAGATATATTCTTAATAACATGATTAAGCGGCAAACAACACAAAAGTCGATGGTATGGAACGCGATACAATCAATGGATTGTCATCCTTCCGCCGAGCGGGTATTTCACAATCTGCAAAAAGGGCAGTCAAAGGTCAGCCGCGCCTCGGTGTTCCGCATTTTGGGTGACCTTTCAGATGAAGGCCGGATTCTCAGGATCAAGATGCCCGTCGGCCCGGACTGCTTTGACCATCGGCTTGAAAAACATTATCATATCCAGTGTACCAAATGCGGCGCGGTGGCGGACATCTTTATGGAGACCCCCGGGATTTTGCGCACCCCGGAGAACTTGCAGGGGTTTACCCTGACCGGAATCGGTATTGTCTATGAGGGACTTTGTCCCCATTGTCAATAAATATTTTTTTGGAGGACTGTATGGCAGATTTGAAAGGCAGCAAGACTGAGGCCAATCTGAAGACGGCGTTCGCGGGGGAATCCCAGGCGAGGAACAAGTACACCTATTTTGCGTCCAAGGCGCGGAAAGACGGGTTTCAACAAATCGCGAATCTCTTTGAGGAGACCGCGCACAACGAAAAGGAACACGCCGAAATCTGGTTCAAACTACTGGGCGGCATCGGCGACACCGCGGATAACCTGAAGGCTGCCGCGGAAGGTGAAAACTACGAATGGACCGACATGTACGCGGGGTTTGCCAAGATCGCAAAAGAAGAAGGGTTTGACCACATCGCCTGGCTTTTTGAACAGGTGGGGGCAATCGAAAAAGAGCACGAGAAGCGCTACCTCGACCTGCTCACCAACGTGAAAGATGGCGCCGTATTTTCGCGGGATGGCGATGTGGTTTGGCAGTGCAGCAACTGCGGACACATCGTTATCGGCAAGAAAGCGCCGCAGGTCTGTCCGGTGTGCGCCCATCCCCAAGCGTATTTCCAGATTAAAGCGGAAAATTATTAATTGATTTGCGGTATGCTTCCCTGCGTCCGGTTGTGCGGGTTCGCGGGGAAGTATTATTTTTTCTTGACCGCCACCAGGGCCATATCGTCAAACTGAGGGTCTGATTTTACGTTGGTATAATTGAGATATTCTGGAGTTTCCGGGCAGTCCTCCTGCCAGACGCAGTAATCGCTGTATTGTTTGAAATGCAGTTTGAGAAAAGCGTCAGTTTTCCGGTCAACCCGCACTTTGTCAAACGCCGTGGTCAGGGGCGGCTTATATATGCGGAAGATTTTTTCCACTGCCGACAAGGCGAGGATGGCGTCTTCCGCGGAGCCGCTGCAGCGGGAAAAATCGAATTCCAGTATTTCATCGGCCACAGGATTCTGCTGCTTTTGCAGGAAATAGGACGACCGGGAAAAAACCGCTGTAATAACCGCCATTATCCGCCCAACGCCGAAATCTTCCAATTCCAGCCCTGCCCGGAATAATCTGTTCCGTACCCGGCGGCGGGAATCCTCAATGCCGTCGGTATACAGGAAGAGCACGTCTCCAGCGGCCAGACGCAGGGTGGAAACGGGGAAGCCGCCCTGGGAAGTGATAATCTCGTTGGGGAATACTCCGGCAGCCGGGGCAGCGGGCACGGCAAAGGTCTTTGTTTTTCCTGCACCGTAGTCGTAAACATGGATGGCGCTGTCCCCGGCGTTGCAGAAATAGAGCTTTCCTTCCAGAGAATCAAACAAACACAGGGTGAAGGCGGCAAAGCGGCTGTTAAAGCCATGGGATTCGATTAAATCGTTAATCCGCGAAACCAGGGGGGACAGATTGACCCCGTGAGTCTGATACGTCCAGCGGTCAAAGTAATCCAGGAACAGGGTGGCCACTTCCACCGAGATGAGCGCCGCGGGAATTCCCTTGCCCGACACATCGCATTTGATGATGCCAAACCAGCGGTCGTCGAGTTTTTTGTAATCAAAATAATCCCCGGAGACTCCCCGGGCTTCGTAATAGCCAAAGATTTGGGTATTGGAATCTTCCAGGCTGCCGGTGGTCAATTTTTTGCCGTCCGCGCCGGTTTCCAGGGGGAAAAATTGTTTCTGTACGTCCCTGCCCGCAAGCAAGTCCGCTTCCAGAAGCGGCTTCGCTTTCCAGAACCGCGGCCGGACTTTGCGTTTGGGAGGAAGACGGGGCAGCGGGCCTTCCACAAAGGCGCGAATCCCCTGGCGGATGACGCGCAGTTCCCGGTGGGCACGCACCATACCTTGAAGAGGGATAGCAACACCGAGGACAGCAAGTGCAAAAACAGGCCACATATTCTTATTTTCGGCTTGTACGAGGCGATTTGTGAGTGTGTCTTGACTTTTTTCCGCCAGATTATCAGTATGTTCACAAGACTGAATTATAGGAGAATGATATGAAAAAGTATTTGATGTATTTTGCTGTCGTTAGTTTTGCGATACCGGCAATTTTCGCGGGCGGGAAAAAAGACGCTCCGCCGAGGCAGCCTGAAAAACCGGCAATTGTTCGTATCGCTGCCCTCAACGGGCCAAGCTCTATCCCCATGGCGTATTTGTTTGAAAATCCCCCGGAACTGGAAGGCGTTGCGACCGCCTTTGAAGTGGCTGCCGGGGCGGATGTGCTTTTACCCAGGCTCATCAAGGGCGAAGTTGACATCGGGATTTTGCCCGTCAATGTGGCGGCCAAGGTGTACACGGGAAACAACGGCGCTGTCGTGCTGGGCGCGATTGTGGGTGAAGGGATGATAAACCTGGTGACCCGCGATGAAACAGTGACCTCCCTGGAAGACCTGCGGGGTAAACGAATATACGTTGCGGGGCAGGGAGCAACCCCGGATTATCTGTTCCGCTATTTATTGAAAGCCCACGGGATTGGGATTGCTGAAACCGGCGCGGCTTCCGGCACAGTGGAACTTGATTTTTCCATTCCCTCGGCTGAACTTGCCCCGGCCCTGATTTCCGGGCGCATTAGCTATGCGGTGGTTCCTGAGCCTTTTTCCACGGTGGTGATTAACGCCGCACCGGTTTTCCGGCGGGCAATCGACTTTCAGAAAGAGTTTGCCGCCCTGCAACATTCCGTCTATCCGGTTTCCGCCCTGGTAGTCCGCGCGGAGACCGCAAAGCAGTATCCTGAAACAGTGCGGCTTTTTCTGAAAGAACTGGAGGGAGCCATCGCCTGGACAAACGCCAATCCTGCTGAAGCGGGGGAGCTGGTGCAAAAGCACACCCTGGGTTTGCAGGCCCCCATAGCGGCCCGGTCGATTCCCACGTCCGCTTTCCGGTTTATTGCCGCCCCGCAAGCCCGCCCGGAAATTGAAAAACTTCTGGGAATCTTTCTGGAGAACGACCCGTCCTCAATAGGAGGCGCGCTTCCCGGTGAGGGCTTTTATTTCAAATAAGCTCAGCCGTCCGCTGGCCTTTGGACTTTCCCTGCTCGCACTTTCCGGGTTTTGGCAGGCTGCCGCAATGCATCTCAATTCCCCTCTGATTTTGCCCTTGCCCTCAGAAGTGTTCCGGCAGCTTCTTTTGGGGCTGGGCAGCCCGGTTTTTCTCCGGCACTTTGGCATAAGCTGTCTGCGGTCTCTGTTGGCCATCGGCCTCACCCTGGCGGCAGGCAGCGTGTCCGGCCTGGGGGCGGGCCTGAGCGCCGCCTTCCGCGCCTTTGCCGCTGTTCCCCTGGCAATAATCCGGGCGGTTCCGGTAGCGGCGATTATTTTGCTTGCCGTATTCTGGCTGGGGTCAGACGCGCTGCCGGTTTTTGTCGCCCTCCTGATGGGCCTGCCGGTAATGACCGATGCGGTGGCCGCGGGAATCACCAAGATTCCGGCCCGTCTGGTGGACGCCGCCAAGGTGTACCGGTTTTCCCGGCGAAAATTGCTTTTTCACGTGTATATCCCCGCAGCGCTGCCGAATTTTCTTTCCGGGCTCCGGTCGGTTTTTGGGTTGAGTTGGAAGGTGGTGGTGGCCGGGGAAGTGCTTGTCCTGCCCCGTTACGGCGCGGGGTCGCTCCTGTACACCGCTAAAGTCCACCTGGAAACCGCGCAAGTCTTTGCCATTGTGATTTTGATGGTCATTATCTGTTTGGCCCTGGAAACGCTTTTTTTCCTGCTACCCCGGTGTTTCCGAAAACAGAGAAACAACTTGGCTGCCGTGCCTGCTGATTCAGCGGGGATTGCAAACTCTAAACCGCCCATCGCGCCTTCTTCGGTGCGCGTTGAGAACCTGGGAGTGACCCGCGGCAGCCAGGAACTGTTTCGGGGCTTCTCAACAGAATTTCAGCAAGGGAAACTGACAGCCGTCATCGCCGCTTCCGGCAGAGGCAAGACCACCCTGCTTGACTGCATCGCGGGCATCCTTTCTCCCGGCAAGGGACGCGTTGTTTTGCGAAACCCGGGACAGCCGGACAGAACGGGTTTCCCGGTGTCTTACCTGTTTCAGGAACCCCAGCTTTTACCCTGGCGCTCGATTTTGCGTAACGCGGCCCTGCCCCTGGAAGGCGCGATTCCCCGCCAAAATGCCCGCGTTGCCGCGGGGCGTCTGCTGGCAAAAACCGGCCTGGGGCTCCGGCTTGGCGCGTACCCCGACCAGCTTTCCGGGGGCGAACAGCGGCGGGCTGCCCTGGCCCGTGCCTTCGCGTTCCCCGCGCCGGCGCTGCTCATGGACGAGGCGTTTCAGTCCCAGGATTTGCCGCTCAAACTGTCGCTCATGACGCTTACCAAAACATTGCTGCGGGAAGACCCGCGCACAGTCATTCTGGTTACCCACGATGTGCGGGAAGCCCTCTGCATTGCTGACCGGATTCTGGCGCTCACCGGACGTCCGCTTGGCATTGCCAGGGACATCGCTGTTCCCGCTGTCAGCGAGGAAGATACCAAGGCGGCGATTACGGAACGCTACATTCACCTGCCGCCGGACCTGGCGGTTATTGAGGAAGATATTTTTTCCGCTTTGAGCAAAGATACGGTGTAACGAAAATCCCGGAAGTCGATTTGTTCATCTTTTTCATACGCATATAAGTCTCCTCTATTTCTCTATCCCTCTATCCCCTCTCCTTGGACTTGACATCGGGGCTAGGCTAGCCCCGATACCTAATCGCCTGGGAACGGGCGCCTCTTACGCTCGTAAGCGCTGCCCTATTCTTCCCCTCTGTGTCCTCGTCCTGCGCCGCAGCGGCCAGCCGTAACCGCGAAGGGCACGATTGCCGGTTTTTACGGTGGTTTTTACAACCCGTAACCTTGACACATTTGCAAACCCCCGGTAGTATGATGTTATCAAACTTTCTTATAAGGAGTGTTTAATGAGTTCGTCCCACAAAAACGGATGGAAAATCCTGGCGGCTGCAGCCGCCGTTTCGCTGGTTCTGGTAACCGGGTGTACCAAGAAATCTCCCGCCGCTTCCACAAGCGGCGCTGCCTCAGGCCCCAGGGGGAAAATCGTCATCTACACCTCCATGTATGAGGACATCATTGAGGCGATGGATGCGGCTCTGACAAAGCAGTTTCCGGACTGCGACATCGAATTCTTCTACGGCGGCACCGGCACCCTCCAGGCCAAAATCGCCGCGGAAAAGGACTCGGGCAAGCTGGGCTGCGATATGCTCATGGTCGCCGAACCGGCATACTCCCTGGAATTGAAGGAAAACAACATGCTTCACGCCTACAAATCCCCGGAAGCCGCGCTTCTGGACTTCGACTATGACCCGGAAGGCTACTGGTATCCCGTGCGGGTGTGCAACATGGTGCTGGCTTATAACCCGGAGAAATATTCCAAAGACAGCATTCCCAATTCTCTCTACGACTTCGCCTATAACACGGGTGTGAAGGGCGCGATTTCCATGAGCAACCCCCTGACATCGGGAACCGCCATGGCAGCGGTCACCGCCCTGAAAGACAAATACGGCTACGAATATTTCACCGCTCTGGGCAGCCAGAACGTGATGGTCGAATCCGGCTCAGTGGCCCTGACCAAACTGGAAACCGGTGAATGCCAGGTCATCATGATTCTGGAAGAATCGGTACTCAAAAAGCGGCAGGAAGAAAACTCCCGGCTGGAAGTCATCTATCCTACGGACGGAACCATCATTATTCCGTCCACCATCATGACCGTGAGCGAGCAGTGGAGCGCCAACAAGAACACCGCCGCTGCCCAAGCCGTCACCGACTGGTTCCTTTCCGAAGCCGGGCAGGCGAACATCGTGGCGGGCTGGATGCACTCCGCGCGGGCGGACTACCCTGCCCCGCCCTACGACGCCATTGCTACTTCCCAGATAAAGGCGAACAACATGCCCGTCAACTGGGAAAACTGCTACCGCCAGCGGGAAGAAATCCGCACCAAATTTGAGGAAGCGGTTACCAGAAAACGGTAATCTTTGAAAAGGGATACAGACACAAAAGCGCCTGTATCCCTTTTGCTTTTATTCACACCTTGATTTCAAAAGAGCAGGAGTACGGTTATGCAAGGCAATCCCGCCCTAAAACAAGACGGTTTTTATTTTGACATCAAATGGCTCGTTATCGGGGCTATTGTGCTTTTTTTGGTGGTCTTTCAGGTATTTCCCCTGATATACCTGATTTTCCGGGCTTTCTTTTCCACCGGGACGTTCTCCTTGTCCGCCTTCAAACGGGTCTATTCCTACCCGCTCAACTGGGATGCCCTGGTGACCACCCTGATTACCGGGGGGCTTTCCATGCTTTTTGGGGTGCTGATTGCCTTCCCTCTGGCGTGGCTGGTGGGGCGGACGAACCTGTACGGCAAAAAGTTTTTCCGCACCCTGTTCGTGATGACCTACATGGTCCCGCCCTATGTGGGGGCAATGGCGTGGCTCCGGCTGCTCAATCCCTCGGTGGGTAATCTGAACGTGCTGCTGCAAAGTATCTTCCATTTGAACAAAGCGCCTTTCAATATTTACACCGTGGGCGGCCTGGTGTGGGTGCTCACCACGTTTTACTATCCCTACGCCTTTATCACCATTTCGCGGGCCATGGAAAAAATGGACCCGTCCCTGGAGGAAGCCTCCCGGATTTCCGGCGCATCCCCGCTGCGGACCCTCGTCACCATCACTATGCCCATGATGGCCCCCAGCATTGTGGCCGCGGCCCTGCTGGTGTTCATTTCCGCCGCATCCTGCTATGGCATTCCGTCTATCATCGGCGCGCCTGGTCAGATTCACACCGTGACCACCCGCATCATTGACTTCGTATACATCGGCTCCCAGGACGGACTGACGGATGCCACCACCCTGGCGGTGTTCCTCATGATTATCGCCAACCTGGTGCTTTACGTGTCCACCTTTGTGGTGGGCCGGAAGCAATATATCACCGTATCGGGCAAATCAACCCGCCCGAACATCGTCGATCTGGGACACTGGCGCATTGCCTTCACGGTGCTGGTGAGCGTGTTCGCTTTTTTCATCGTGATTCTGCCCTTCCTCACCGTGGCGTCCACGTCCCTGACAGTCAACCTGGGCAAGAGCATGTCCCTGGACAATATCACCTTCAAGTATTGGGAGCGGATTTTCACCCGCAAGGCGATTCTCCAGTCCGCGGCAAACAGCCTGACCTCCGGTATCATTGCCGCCACCGCCGGGGTCTTTATTTCCTGCGTGATGGCCTATCTTCTGGTGAGGACAAACGTCAAGGGCAAGCGGATTCCCGACTTCCTGATTACCCTGGGCAGCGGCACTCCCAGCGTGGTTATCGCTCTGGCTCTGATTATGACCATGTCCGGACGTTTTGGCATCAATATCTACAATACCCTGAGCATCATGATTATCGCCTACATGATTAAGTATCTGCTCATGGGCATGAGGACGGTGGTATCCGCCATGACCCAGATTCACCCGTCCCTGGAGGAAGCGTCCCAGATTTCCGGCGCCGGGTGGATACGGGTGTTCAAGGACGTGACCGTGCCCCTGATTGGGCCATCGGTGGTGGCCGGGTGGTTCCTGATTTTCATGCCCTCGTTTTACGAACTCACCATGTCAACCCTGCTCTATTCCACACACACCAAGACCCTGGGGTACGAGCTGTTTACTTATCAAACTTACCACAGTCAGCAAACCGCCTCGGCCCTTGCCACGGCGATTCTGCTCCTGGTCATTTTCGTAAACTGGCTGCTCAACAAGCTCACGGGCGGTGAATTTTCTATCTAGCGGAGGAACAATGTCTGTCATAAAAATTGAAAACGTAACAAAGGCTTTTGACAATACCGTGGCGGTGCAGGATTTTAATGAACTCATTGCGGACAAGGAATTCGTGACCCTTCTGGGGCCGTCAGGGTGCGGCAAAACCACCATGCTCAGGATGATTGCGGGGTTTGAAAAACCCACCGCGGGGGTCATCAGCATCGGCGACCGGGTGGTAAACGCCCCCAAGACCTTCGTGCCCCCGGAAAAACGGGAAATCGGCATGGTCTTCCAGTCCTACGCGGTGTGGCCCCACATGACGGTCTTTGAGAACGCGGCCTATCCCCTGAAAATCGCCAAAGCGCCCAAGGCGGAAATCAGGCGGAGAACCGAGGCAATCCTTCAGGCGGTGCACCTGAGCCAGTACGGAGGGCGGGTCCCGTCCCAGCTTTCTGGAGGGCAGCAGCAGCGCGTAGCGCTTGCCCGCGCCCTGGTCTGCGAGCCCAAGGTGCTGCTCCTGGACGAGCCGCTTTCAAACCTGGACGCGAAGCTCCGGGAAAGTATGCGTTTTGAAATCAAGGAGATTCAGAAGAATCTGGGCATCACCGTGGTCTATGTGACCCACGACCAGACTGAGGCAATGGCCATGTCAGACCGGATTATCGTGATGAACCAGGGGGTAATTCAGCAAGTAGGCAATCCCACAGAGATTTACCGCCGCCCGGTGAACCGCTTTGTATCGGATTTTGTGGGCAAGGTGAATTTCCTTCGCGGAGAAGCCGCAAACGGCCGCATCGAGCTTACCGGCCTGGGACAGTCCGCCCCATACGCCGGCCCTTGCAGCGGTAAAGTGGTGCTGGCGGTCCGCCCGGAAAACATCACCCTTTCAGCGGAAAAACCGGACATCTCCGGCGGCGTCCTCACAGGCAGCCTGATGAGTATGTTCTACCTGGGGGACGTCAACGACTGCCGGGTCAACATAAGCGGCGAGATTCTGCGGGTCATCACGGACAGCCACAGTTTCGACACCCTCACCGAAGGGCAGAATGTTTTCCTAGACATGAAGGAATTCCTGGTCTACGAGGATACCGGCGCGGGGGACGACACCAGGATTGTGACTTAAGGGAAACATCCCCCTCTATCCCTCCAACCTTTCCACCGGTAAATACTCCACTCCGGGAATGGCCCGGCTTTCTGCTGTGAGCGACCAGGTCTTGTGTTGGGGAAAGGATGCAGCCTTGCTTTCAAACCACCAGGCATACAAATTCATCCGCTCATCGCTCAATAAAGGATTGCCCATATAATCCGCGCAGACCGATGTATTAGCTGAATAGATTGCGCGGACGCCGAAAGTTTCCGCCGTATCAAGGCGCGCGGATTCCCGGTGGCTCTGGCATTCAAAAGTGCTGCCCCGGGCGTGGCTCCGCCTGGCGGGAAAGCCCAAATCCAGGGCGGCAAGATATATGTCCGGACAGTCCAGCAAACGGGCAAAGTCCCAGGCCGTGGCGGCAACCGACCCGCCCGCTCCAAGCGCGCCCTTGGATGCCGATGCGATAACAGGGGCATCCAAGGCTGGATGCACGGAATCAAAAAGCACGATTTCTTTGCAGGGAAACCGGAACACCGAAGGATAGGCGGCGATTTCAGTGACCAATGTTGCGGCAGGGGCGGCAAGTCCGTCCAGATGGCGGGCGTTCCAGAACTGGGCGTCTCCCAAGACGATAAAATCCGGTTCCACTCCGGCGCGGAGCACGGAACGCAGAGCCGTGTCCACACAGATGAGCACGCACCGCGCTTGAAGCGCTCTCAGATGAGGCAATATCCCTTCCAGGCTGGGGCCCGCGGCAACCACGCAGGCCGGGCGGTCTTGCGCAATTCCGGCAAAATCCCGTACCCCCCTCAGTTCAGTCAGTCGGGCCGCATTCCGGCATCTGTTCCGTTCCCAGAGAACGCTGAATTTTTTTTTCGTATTTTGGTTCACCTGCTGTTTCCAGATATTCCGTTTGACCAGCTCCTTGAGGGCGGCAAAATATCCCTGGTCATGGCGCTGTAAAATCGGAAGGTCAACAAAAACCATTGATTTCAGGCTGGTTTCTCCCAGCAGCGGGTCTTCCAGCACGGAAAGAACACTTTGTTCCGCCGCGTTGATGAGGAGCACGCACCGGGGATGGGACAAAACCGGCTCCCAATCCAGAACGCGCAAGGCACAGGCGAAACGGCGTGCGTCCGGCTCAATCAGCGCCAGAGGCGAGCCGGGATACAGCCGGGCGGCGGCGATTGGGCCATAGCCCAAGCCAAAGCCGTAGAACACAAGAGGAGAGGAGGACGCTCTGTCCGGCTTTATGAGCGCGGCAGCAGCCTTTTCCGCTTCCCCGGCGGGGTTGTACGCCGAATGCAGCCAGATTCCGTTTTCCCGGAGGGTTTTGCCGCCCTGTTTCGCGTCCGGCAATTCCCAGTCCGGGGGCAGCGCCGGGCCATTCGAATCATCTGAGAAAAGCGGTCGGTTCAGGTCATACAAGCCTGGAAAACGGGCGCAAAACAGCCGGATATTCTTATTCCAGATAGAGTTCAATGAGCATATTCTCCGTAACCGCCGTGCCCGGATCCGGGTTCTGACTGACAACCCAGCCGTCCCCGTGGATGATGACCCGCAAGTCCCGCCGTTCCAGGAGAGGGGTCAAAAGCCGTTTGGGTACTCCCGAAAAATCCGGCACAATGCCGATAACCGCCAGGTCTTCCTCGCTGGGCAGGGAAATCGTGCGCGATTGGGCAATGGACGGCGCGTTGGGCCGGGCAAGACCCAGATGGTCAATGATGATGTTCGCCGTGTCGGCAATCACTGGGGCCACATTGCGGCTGGCAAAAATGCTGCCTTCCCGCGGTCTGGTGAGCACAATATACAGAATGATTTTGGGATCTTCCACGGGAAACACCGCAATACAGTCCGCCAAAAAGTCGGTTTCACTGTAACCCCCGTATTCCAAATCCGCCATTTGCGCTGTGCCGGTCTTCACCCCGATGGTCACATCCCCCAGAGCGGCAAAGCGTCCCACAGCGTCGCTTTCAGACCCGGACTCCATATAACTCAGGAGATACTCCGCGGTCAGGGGCGCAATGGTGCTGCTCAGGGTGATAGGTTCGTGTTTGTATGAGATAGCCCCATCCCGGCCGGCGACCTTTGAAACAAAGGACAATTTCACCGGCGTCCCGTTATTGGCGATGGCCGAGGTAGCCTGAACCACCTGCAAGGCCGAAACAGTCACTTCCTGTCCGATGGAAATAGTGGGCTTTGACCGAGCCGACCAGAGCCGGTCTTCAGGAGTTCTGAAGATTCCAGCAGTTTCGCCGGGCAGTTCCACACCGGTCTTGCGTCCAAAACCGAATTTCTGGAGCTTTGAAATAAATGTGGGGGCGTTGATTTTCTCACTCATCTGCCCCAGGGCATCGTTGCAGGAAAATTTGAGGGCGTCCCGGGGGTTCACCCAGCCGTGACGGCCCTGGCAAGTGATTTTGACCGACTCCCCAGATGGCATGGACAATTCATAGACCCCGTCGCAGAAAAATCGGTCGCTGTCTTTGACGGCTCCGGCATCCAGAAACGCTGCTACGCTGAAAATCTTGAAGACCGAACCCGGTTCATAGGAAAACATTGCCGGACGGTCTAGCCGTTCTTCCGGGGTGGAAGAGGTGTATTCGTTCAGATTCGCCGCGGGCAGGCTGACATAAGAAAGGATTTCCCCGGTTTTTGCCTCCGCCGCGATGAGCATAATCGTTTCTCCCCTGGTTTCTTCCAGAGCCTGGGCCACCCGTTTTTCCAGCTTGTATTGCAGATTGGCGTCGATGGACAGGAACACGTTGCTGCCCGACACAGCGGCGCCGCCAACGGTTTTTGGCGCCAGCATATTCTGAAAAGCGTACTCAATGCCGGAAAGTCCCTTGCCGTCGTCTCCCATAAAGCCGATGAGCTGGGAAGCCAAGGCGTTTTCAGGGTAGACCCGGCCCGGGATTTTGTCAAAGTGTACGCCGCTCAAGCGCGCTTTTTGAATCACCTCGCTGGCGGCCTCATATTCATCCTCAGTCATCTTTTTTTTAAGATAGAGAAAGTCCGTCCGGGCAGAAGTGATTCGCTCCATGACTTCTTCGCTGGTAAGCCCGGCCGCTTCTGAAAGAGAGGCCGCCGCGGCTTCAGGATTCCCCAAGGCCGAGGGAATTACCGCCAGGTGATACAACCAAGTCTGCACTGCCAGAGGTTTGCCGTTCCGGTCCAGAATCGCCCCGCGCTCGGCCTCAGATACAGTCCGCGCGATCTGTTTTTGGGGCACAAAGGCCAGCCTGCCGTATGAAGCAATGATGTAGGCCAGAAACACCACGCCGACGACGCCCAAAATAATGAGCCGGGAACGGGAAAATATACTGTTCACTGGCAAAGCCCCTTTCCGAGTACATTTTTTACCGGCACAAAACCGTAGTCACGGGAATCAATTGAGTTCTGGTAATTATCTCCCACCGCCAGCACCATTCCTTCAGGAACCGAAGGACTGTATTTTATCCGCTGATACTGATGTTCCGTAAGCGGAATGGAAACACTTTCCGGCAAGTCCGGCCCCCGGATGGTCAAACTATACTGCCCGTCAGAAAAAAAAGCAAGGTCGTCTCCCGCCACTGCGGCGCAGCGCTTTACTACGATTTTGTTTTCATACAGATAGATAATCACATCCCCCTGTTTTGGGGCCGCCCACCCGCAAAGCAGTTCGCCTCCGAAAGGTTTGACAAACCCATAGGCCAGTTTGTTCACTGCCAGGAGATTGCCGTCTTCCAGGGTACTTTCCATGGAAGTACCGGAGACAATCAGTATGTCCAGAACAAAAAGTTTGACAAAGATACCCAGGGCAATTCCCGCCAGAATAAACACCCCGGCAGAAAGTTTTTTTTTCGCCGCCATGAGAGCAATATTCTAATACAGGCCGCTTTTCTTGTCGATAGTGTTATTATGGAGATCATCAGCTACAATGTGACCAATCTGGCAAACCGGCCTGTCAGGACAACAGGAACCCGTCTTGTGCAGATGGGCTCGGCCCTCAGAAACATCCGGCAGAAACCGCTGGAATTTCCCTTGCCCTTGCCCCGGTCACGCTCTGTTGCCTATCCCCGGAAGATCCTGTTTCCCGGTATCACGAAACCTGACCTGGGGGTACCATTCCGTCGGCTGGGGGATGTCCTCAATCAATACCGGATGTTGTGCCTTATGGCCCTTGCGGGAGCGGTTTTGGGCATGGCTTTGGTATATTTTGACACTTATGATCGGAGTTTTGCCCCTTCCCTGTCTATCAGCCGGTTTTCCATTCTTGAGTCAGGTATCCTTGACCAGGAACTGACCCAGTTTATCCTGCCGCCGCCAGAAAGCCTGGATTCTCTCGACGACCTTTCGCCAGGTGAAGAGGGACTTTTGTTCTTTGCGTTCACCAATCCGGTGAGCTATTCCGCTTATACCGTACAGCGGGGGGATACGATTTCGGGTATAACCGTCCAGGCAGGACTGAAAAATATTTCCACCCTTATTGCGGTAAACGATATTGACAATGCCCGGCAGCTGAGGGCCGGGCAAAAACTCAAGATTCCTTCAATAGACGGTATCAGTTATGAAGTACAGAAAAGCGATACTTTGGCAGGGCTTTCCGCACGGTACGGCATCGCGGTGGAGGATTTGCTGGACATCAATGATTTGATGTCAAACAATATTCTGCCGGGGCAGCAGCTTTTTATTCCGGGCGCACAGATGGACGCGGCGGCTCTCAGAAAGGCCATGGGCGAACTGTTTGTGAATCCCCTGACCGTCCCCTGGCGCCTGACTTCGTTAGTCGGCTACCGCATCAACCCTCTGACTGGAACAGGCAGGCAGTATCATAACGGCCTCGACATGGCGGCATCTCTGGGAAGCCCAATCCGGGCGGCTATGAGCGGTACAGTGGTGGTGAGCGGTTACCACAGCGTATACGGCAATTACGTGATTATCAATCACGGCAACGGTTATCAGACCATGTATGGCCACATGAGCAAAATTCTGGTCCGCAAAGGTCAGTCTGTGGGACAGGGCACACGCATCGGCTTGGTTGGCAGTACCGGTCAGTCCACAGGCTACCATCTGCATTTTACAGTATACAAAAACGGCAAAGTCATTGACCCGCGGACAGTACTCAAATAGAGAATTCTATTTGTTCGCGATTAAATGGAAAGCGAAACCGTTGATTTCTTTATCCAGATATACCACTTTGAGAGGCGATTTGCCAGGCTCTCCCGCATATGAGGCGGTTTCCATCACGGGTTTGAAGCCGTAACGGGCAAAGTAGGCAATCGCGCGGTCAACGTTCCAGGTTTTGATTCCGATGTGGCCTTTTGCGCCCCGGCCCGGCTTTTTCATCACTTCAAAAGCCGTGCCGTTGAAAATCGATGAATTGCCGGGAATGGCCGGAAAACCAAACAACTCAAGCAAGGCGGCGGTTTCCCGGGCGTCTCCCTCGTCCGCGGCGTTGATGCCCACATGGGCAAAGGTGAAGCCGTGAAGGGCCAGCACCGCGGTTTTGCAGAGCGCGGTGATTCCCGCCCAGCCGCCTTTTTCAATCAGGTCAGCCTTAAGCATCCAGCTTCCGCCGCAGGCAGCCACGTTTTTAAGCTTTGCGTAATTGCCGATATTCGCCTCGTTCACCCCGCCGGTGGGTATGAAGGAGATGTCCGGGAAAGGGCCGGCAAAAGCGTTCAGCATGGCAACGCCGCCCGACTGTTCAGCGGGGAAAAACTTGAGGGTCTTTAAGCCTTTTGAGATGCCCGCCATGATGTCCGACGGCCCGGTGATGCCGGGAAACACGGGGATTTTCTGTTCAATGCAGAAATCCACCAGTTCGGCATTAAATCCGGGGCACACGATGAACTTTGCCCCCGCCGCAATCGCGGTTTTGGCTTGGGAGATTGACGTCACCGTCCCCGCGCCTACCAGCATATCCGGCTCCGCCTTGACCACCGCCTTAATCGACTCTTCCGCAGCGCTGGTACGGAAGGTGATTTCCGCCGCCGGAATACCTCCGTCTTTCAAGGCCCTTGCCAGAGGAACGGCGTGTTTGGGGTCGTCCAGTTTGACCACCGGGATAATTCCAATATCCCGCATTTGTGTAACTAAATCGTTCATACTAGTCTCCTATGAAAAAAGTATAGCATAATAAAAAAAAAATTGCTATTGTTTGAGTTTTTGTAGTATGATACCGGAATGCCTATAATAAGTGGAATCGCTTTTTCGATTCTCGATAACTGTTACCTGTTTTGCGGTAACATGTTGCTGCTTCACAAAACGACCGGCAGCCTGCCCGATGAACAACTGATACGCCAGTGCCTGGATTATCAGCTTGCGTCCGACTGGTTCTGTGAGCCGCAGCGTAACTATACGGCTCTGATGCTGAAAGACAACACCCCGGAACCTTCCGGCTATTGCTGGACGCCCCTGCGCGCCTATTTTGCCGGAGGGAAACCGGATATTCCCCTGGCATCTCGGGCGCTGGGGTTGCTCCGGTGGCGGCGGTCTACCCGGTTTTGCCCGTCCTGCGGCGGAGCGCTCCAGGACGCCGTGGAAGAGACAGCCCGGAAGTGTATCGTTTGCGGCAGAACCATGTTCCCCGCTATTGAGCCGGCCATTATTGTGCTGATTTCCAAAGGGGATACGTTCCTGCTTGCCCGCCACGCCAACCGGGACACCACGGTCTACACCTGTATCGCGGGATTCGTGGAGCAGGGGGAAACCCTGGAAGAATGTGTGGCCCGGGAAATCCGCGAAGAGGCGGGAATCGAAGTAAAAAACATCCGCTACGCAGAGAGCCAGAGCTGGCCGTTCCCCGATCAACTGATGCTTGCCTTCAAAGCAGACTGGGCCTCCGGTATTCCCACGCCGGACGGGAAGGAAATAAACGACCTGCAATGGTTCAGCCGGGACAACCTGCCGGATATTCCGCCGCCGGGCAGCGTGTCAAACCGGCTGATTACGGGCGGGATTTAGCATCTGATATATCCGGTTTCAGTCCTTCAACCATGAAAGCCCCGGGTATGGGAGTGAGTCTGCCGGTGGCGCTGCTCACAGAAGCCCAGGTGACGTCCGCCTCGGCGCAGACCGTTCCGTCTTCTTTGTAAATCCGCTGATGAAACACGCCGGATACTTTTTGCAGTTTCACCGGCGCCACCTCCACAAAGAGCCGGTCGTCAAGCACTGCCGAGGCTTTGTAGCGGATGTCGATGTGGGTAACGTAAAAATAGTAACCCGCCGCGAACATGCCTTTGTAATCGAAGCTGCAGGCGTGAAGAAACTCCATGCGTCCGTATTCAAGATAATTAAGGTATACCGCGTTGTTTACGTGTCCGTAGGCATCGCACTCATACGTACGCACCACCAATTCACTCGTGTGTTTCATGGGGGGAATAGTACCGCAAACCGCAAATAAACACAACAAACGCGCTCGTGCCAGCCGGAAGAACATAGCACAACCTTACACAGCCCCGTGTGAAGACCCTTCACAGCCTGGGGTGAAGACCCTACTTTTTGAACGGTATGTAGAATTTTATGCCCGCGCCGATATCGAATGAAGAGCGGTCAAATGCGCCCGTGTGTCCGTCGGCAAGTTTTACCGTCGT
>JAITOJ010000019.1 GCA_031290005.1 Treponema sp.
TCAACCAGCGCGTTCACCGTAAGGCGACGCACTTCAGACTCCTTGATAAGCCCGTGCCGCGCATTGCCCGCGTCACGGGGATTCTCCAGCGTGATTTCTTCCTTAAATGTACTCATTAGCTTTTTCCTTACTCCCATGCTACCCCTCTTCCCGGCCCCTGTCAAACGCCCCCAAACAAAGAAGGCGAAGTCCGCGTGAACAAGTTCACGAACGACCTCGCCTTCTTTGTGAAATAGATCGTGCCTCAGCGGGGGACGCTTGCCTCAGACTTAGTCGCCGCGCTCCCGCATGAGACCCTATTTCAGCACTGGCCTACCATGTCTTTGGCTCAAAGCCCTCCGGCATATCAATTTTTATCGTGTCGCCGGTGAGTTCTATCACGAAAAAGCCCTTGTCTATGGCATATTCCCGCGCTTGATGACTCATCTTTACACCAGCCATCGCCCCGTACAACTTTCGATTGGCAAAAAGTGAGTTGGGTTCATGGCGCAGTATCTCCATCCGGGTTTCATGCTTGTCAACATCGCCCTGGGTCATCGTCGTCTTCGATTCCACCGCCATCGCTATCGTCCCGTTGACCAGCAGCATATCCACTTCAGTCAACTTCCGTTTCGTCTTTTTTTCCTTCACCTTATAATTCTGAAAGGAACGATCAAAATCAAGTCCAAGCGCCTCGAACGTTTCAACCAGATCCGAGGCCATCAGCCCCTCCGCCATGTCCCCAAGCGAATTATTCACCCCGCCAACGTTTGCAGACAATTCCTTTATCTGCTCGTCTGTCTTTTTCTGCGACTCGGTTACTTCCTTTATCTTCTTGTCCGTTTCCATCATTGCCGCCCAGACCTTCTCAAAGGTCAGCCCCATCTGCGGCTGGCGTGTTTGCGCTGTCATTGCCATAGATACCTCCGTTAACATGTGTAGTATATCACGTTTTACCCAACCTGTCAAACGCAAAAAAACGCCGCCCCCCGAAAGAGACGGCGTTTAATCAATTTGGCGTCAGGAGCCAAATGTTGGTTACGGATAGTCAATATCTATACGTGAAATTTCGACATCATCGCTGCAATAAAAATAATAATCCTTCGCTGTGGCACTGAAAGAAAATTTCTTACCACTGCTGACATCATAAGTTTCTTTTACCGCTCCATCGTAGTACGTCCTAAGCACACGACCTGAACTTCCATATGCCCAGATAGTTATTTCACAGGCGGCAAGTGGAGTAAGTTTCACTGTGCGATTGGTAATTGCCGTACTGCCACCTCCAAACCGCAACCGGTAAGTAAAAGTGATTCCTTCATAAGTTCTGTTTTGCGAAAAAACTCCGAAGTTAGAACCAGCACCGTTTATGAATGTCAATAGACCAACCGTCCTTGTCTCATTTCCAATAGTACCTGCACTGACATAGGGCTCGTTACTCATAAGTATCGATACGTCTTCATACAGCACCGGCGCCACATACTTCTTCACCGTCACCTGATACCCGCCAGACACCACGCCGGACGCATCGGAAGCGACCGCGTACACCCACACATCCGTGTTTGCCGCCAGATCCGTTGCTGCCGTGAGCAGACCGCTTCCATTTATCGATGCGGCGGTTGCGTTTTCCGCACCCGCGTAGGTGGCGCTGTCCTTCACTGCCCAGGTATACGCCCCGTTTGTAGCGTTACTCGGTAAAACTTCCGCGCTGAACTGGAGCGTTTCAGCAGCTACTGGACCTTCGGTGGCTCCTGCGGTAATTTCGTCCGCGTCACCGGCGGCGCTTATCGCAATACCCGTCACCGGCACATTAGCCACTTCGCTGGCTATCGTCACTTCTTGCCCTGTGGAAACAATGTCGTCACTGTTGCCGCTGGCTTGCGTGACTATGGCGAACACATACACCGTAGCAGTAGCGCTGCCCGTCGTCAACACACCGGTACTTGAGTTAATGGTCGCATTGGATGACGTTGAATCTACCGTAGCGCTGTTGGAGTCGCTCACCACCCATTTTATATCCTGATAGTAGGCGTCCGTGGGATCAAGGGTTGCGGTGTAGGTTGCCGTGGCGGTGTTCGTTTGAACCTCGGCAGGCCCGCCGCTCACTGTAACGCTGGTCACCGCCTTGGGCGACACGGTCACCGTCACGCTGTCGGTCTTGCCCGACCCGTCATTGGCCGTAGCGCTGATGGTGGATGTACCCAGACCAACCGCGGTCACCACGCCGCCGGCCACCGTGGCAACGCTTTCACTGCCGCTCGCCCAGATTACCGTCTGGTCGGTCGCGTTGGCCGGCAATATTGCAACGGTGAGGGTTTTGGTAGGAGCAGGCCCGCTGTTAGCAAGCGTCAGCGTGAAATTGGTTGCGCTCGCTTCGTTGTCCATGATGTCCACAGACGCAACCGGCGTAGGCTTGGCGGGAACAACGAACACGTCGAAGATACGGCCAGGGGTCGAAGTAGATGATAACACTATACTCACTACATCTGTTCCAGCATAAGGTACGGTAACCGTTTGGGGGTCGGTCGTAGCGGTAGAACCAGTACCAGCTACTGCCTCGTCATTTCCAATTTTTACCGTTGGATATCTTCCTGAACCTGATGTATTGGAAGCATAATTAACGATAACAGTTAATGGCCCTTGCATTCCGATTATTGTTCCCCAGGTGTTGTTTCCTCCTGGCACCAAGGCGCCGATTGAGAAACCACAGTCTGGAGTAGGAATAGCCTGAGTAGGAGTCGTAGACCCTCTGCCTATAGTCAGCGTTTTTGTGCCCGTTGTATCAAACAGCGCAGCACCAACAGTACCATCGGTCTGGAAATTCCAGTGATACCGGAACGTCTGCACCGTCACCGTGTGCGCATCCGACACGGCTTTGCCGCCGCCTTCTTTGTCCGCTGTGGATGCCGCAAACACATAGACCGTCTTGTTTTCGGTAAGCCAGGTATCCGTGGCGGTCAATTCGCCGGTTGCGGAAATAGCGGCATAAGTTGAAGTCCCGCCCGAATTGTAGGTGCTGCTGTCGCTTACCACCCACGTCACGGTCTGGGTCGCCCCAACTGGCAGCAGTGCGGCGGCAAGCTGAATCTTCTTGCCGGAGTTTCCTGTGTCATTCCCGGCAATCACCGCATTGGGGCCGCTCACCGCTACGCTTGCCGGCTTGGGCCGCGGCGCTATTGTCACCGTAAGCGGGGTAAACACCACACCGGGCTCGTTCTTGTCACCAGGAGACACGGCAAAGACATACACCATCTGTTCCACGTCAAGAACAGCGTCCTGCGCTTTAAGCGTTGCGGTTGTGCCGCTTGGCTCCGTCACTGTTGCGTAAGTCGACGCGGCTTCTTCGTTATAGGTTTCCGTATCCTGCACTTTCCAGGTCAACGAGCCGTAATCCGCGCCCGCAGGCAGCACAGAGGCGCTCAGGGCCAGGGTTTCGCCGCTGTCCTGTGCGCCGTCTCCGGCAATAATAGCGCTTGTCTCCCCGTCATCGCGGCTCACGGTAATGCTGCCCACCTTAGGCGCTACAGAGTTCACCAGTATTTTGTATTCCCCGGTAACTCCTCCCGCGTCATTGGCGGTGGCGGTAACCGTTATCACCCCCGCCCAGCCGGTGACAGTCACCTTTTTCTTGTTGCCTTCGACATTATCAAATCCCACACTGCCGGTAACTGAATAGCCACCCTCAACTTCTGTGCCTATCGACCAGATATAGGTCTGGTTATCCGCGTTGTCGGGGCTGACAGTCGCCGCAAGCGTAATGCCTCCACTGGGGAACGCCGCCAGGTGGGTAATGTAATCATAACCCCCACCTGAACCGGGCGCGGTCCCTGTGTCAAGATCGATGTCAATCTCATCCACCAATATGCGGCTCCGATCTGCTTCCGGTGTTTTGTACAGGGTCTTGTCAGTTCTATAGGTAATCTCGATGTTGGAAAATTGCACATCAACATTACTGACGATAAACCCAGGGTACACCGCAGCCGTGCCATTCACGGAAGCAGTCATACCGGAAATAGTCCAGGTTTTAATCGCGGAATCTGTTCCGTCACTTGCGTAATATCCTGCGGTATAGGCGTTACCAGCACGCTCCAGTTTGAAGATGTATTCATCCTGCCAGGTCTTTGTTTCGGTATCGCCGGTCGCGCTATTCGTTGTTGTCTCATTGGTAGAACGATAGTGCCGGATAAGTCCATCCGCCCCAAAGCGCAAACCCGCGAACCGCACCGTACCGTCGGGGTTAGACAATGCACCAATGATAACGCCATTGGCGCCGCCGGCAACTTCGTTATTCCGCGCGGTCATCTTTATCCGCGCGGACACGCTAAAATCACCCGTCACAGCGGTGTTCAGATACACAACGGTATTTTTTCTGGTTACCTCGGTCTCGGTATTGCCAAATCCCGCTCCCTCAATGTTATTCCTAATCACCAGCCGGCTGTTGCCCAACTGCGTATCCTCCAGCGCCGGGGCATTCCCGCTTGCGGTGGTACCGGTTTCGCCAACCTCACCCTGGTTGTACACCAGCAGGTGGGGGCCTTGGAATGACACCTCGCCTACAGCCGGGGTGGCGGTACTGGTCGAACCAAGAGAATCATAGTCAAAGGGGGTACCCTCGGCTTTGAAGTACACCGTTGCCGCCGCGGCTGGAATGTACATGTCCCACGCGTTGGTATCCACCGCCAATGCGGACGTACCAAGCCAGTACTCTTCCGTACGGGCGGCGTTGGAATAGGCGTGAATATTATCGCCCAGTTCAAGACCAACAGCGCCGGTTATCACCAGTTTCGCGGTTCCGGTTAGATGGGCAACATTTACAAAATCACCCGCCGTAATGGTATAGGTCTTGCTGCTGGTGAGGTTTGAATAGATGTGCACCTTTTCTGTGCGCGTAATCTCCTGATAGGCGTTTGCCATATCAAGCACCAGGGTATACACGCCGGGGGCAAGGGAAACGTCGCCGTTCTTTCCGCCCGGCAGCAAATCGCCAGGGGAGGCTTCCGCCAGATCGTCCGTATCGTCATAAATCCGCAATTCGGCCTTGGTAAGATCGGCGGGAAGCGTTACGCCGTAGTGGAACGTTCCGTTTCCTTGGTTTGTAACAGGGTACAGGGTGATGCTTACGGGATTGGAAACTCCCGCAGCCACCTGCACTACTGTGCTCTCGCCCGCAAGGACAACCTTACTATCGGCAAGCAGACCCTCTGCGCTGATCTTCCAGTACCCTCCGGTCAGTTCAAGAACGAGGTCATCTTCCGCATCGAACGTGCCCGTCACGGGATTTCCGGTCACAGCCACCCCTTCCGCGTTAACCGGGGCGGCAGCCAGTTTGTATTGGGAAACAACCGGACTTTCCGGCAGCACGGTACGCGGGGCCGCGTTTTGTATACTGATCCGCACGATACTGGTGGAACCATCCCCGGTATTTGCTTTCGAGGAGTTCAGCACATCGGTACAGCCTGCCGCGAACAACAGCGGCACTGCGAACAGCGCCATTTTTGCCAGATTTGTCAGAATAGTATGTAAACCTTTAGATTTTGCCTTCATCTCATTTCTCCTTATAATGCGACTACAAAGGGTACTTCAACGGAATAGTCTTTTCCGTCAACCGTTACAATGACTGTCACATAATGCCCGCCAATGGTCTTAAAGTCCAATGCCTTGACAGTAAGGGACTTCACGTTGCCCTCGGCGCTTCCAGCTTTTTCCACTCCGTCCACCAGCCAAACCAACGGGTAAGCGGTGGTTACGGTGAAGGTCTGTTCTTCTTTCGCGCTCCGTGAAAGCGTTACGATCTCTAACGGGGTAACGTCAACAGTAAGCCCGTGATCCACAATAGTACCAATTTCGATAGTAACAGTTCCGGTGGTGTAGCAGAAAACAGCAACACCTTGCGAAAGGGGAGTAAAGGCATAGCCGTATTTTTCCACCTTTACGGTAATTGAGCCTGAAAGTTCAAGGCCGGTCACCGTAAGTTCATACACGCCGCCGGTCTTGGCGGTCAGTACGCCTTTTGTTGTTCCCGTGGCATTGGCGGTAATGCTTATATCATCCGTGCTAAGACCAGTAATGTCTTGACTAAAGGTTAAGGTCAACTTAGTGGTTGTTGCTGTTGCCGAACCGTCCGCCTCAGCGCTGGTAAAGGTAACCGCTATCCGTTCGCCGGACTTTTTCGCATCGTTAAACACTTTTATCGCCCCTGTGGTTAAGTTCGTAAGTGTGTCCGTAGCGGCATCAACCTCACCCTGTTCCGCCAAAACATTCTGGGATACCTCCTGCGCGGCGGCTATCGCCATGTTCAAGGTTCCCAGTTCAGCTTCGGTCACCCAGAAGGTTCCCACAGCAACCAATTTGGCATCCGTGGAAGTAACTATGCTGGTCTTTGCGGCAGTAGCTGTCTTTATGGCCTCGTTAAGCGCCGCCTTATCCGACCGCACCACTCCGGTTCCTTCCACTTTAGCGGCGTTAAAGGCACTAAGAGCTTCATTCAGCTCGACCAATGCGACTGTAATATACGCCTGGTTCGCGTCGTTGTCTGCAACAACCCCTTCAGCGGTTTCTATCGCCGCCCGTAGATTCTTCATCACCTGTTCGGGAACATAATACGTCCCGGCAGGAACAGCGTCGATCGATTCGGCATCATCGGCTGCCACAACGCCGTTCATTGCTCCATTGGCTTCCTCGATGAGGGTGGTAAGTCCGGTCTTGTCCGCCGGTTTCGTTCCTTCACCTATTCCGTTATTAAAAGCGGTTATCCTGTCGGTCAAATCGGCCAGGGCCTTATCCACCATTCCCTGATCCACGTCCTCGCTAGTCTTTATCTCCGCCGCCGCCGCGATAGACTCATTAAGCGCATCCATTGCCGCCTGTGTTACCCAGGATTTTCCCACGTCCACACTATTGGCATCGCTACCGATAACTACGCCGGTCTTTGCCTCTTCCGCCGCAATCAGCTTCTCCGTCAACGCCGTCTTGTCAGGTAGGGGGGCAAACACATTGCCATCCCCGCTGCCGGCGAGCGTATACGACAGCGCCGCGGAAAGATTATTGTACACATGGGCAATGTCGGTAAGCCGCGCCAGCCTTCCATCGTCAAGTTTCACAATCACCGTCACCTTATAGTAACCGGCGTCCAGCCCGATACTTCCCGCGCTGGTCTTTGTGCCTGTGCCGGGAGTAACAGTGTTGATTTCGCCGTCTGCCAGCAGGTCTATCGGAGCACCGGTAACGCCGCTATAAGCCGATGCCGTTATGGCCGCGGATGCGGCTGTATCCGGGTAAACTACGGTATACGCGATGTTCCCCGCGCCTTCCGTGGAGGCGCCCAGGGTTATAGCAACCGGAGTAGTTCCCGCCTCTGTTACTATGATACCTGTTTTACTGCCGATAACAACCGGAACCGCCTCCGGGTTTCCGGTATCCGCCTGGGAAGCATAACCGGCGACTTCCAGATCCCAGGTTCCTTCAGCCAGTTTCACCGTTTTTGAAAGGGACGACCCTGCGGCTATATAGTCTATTTGCTTTACGTCGCCTTTTTCAAAGGTCAATGTATAGTAAAGAGACGCGACATCAGGCAGAATAGTCCGCGCTCCGCCCCCTATGTTTACCTGTACCAAACCCCCGGCGCCGGTAGTTTCTGTGGTTATTTCTGTACAGCCAATTACCGCCATGGCAGCGCATACCGCAAGAGCGGTGAACAGGACTGCCCGTAAAAACAATTGTTTTTTCATGTTTACTTCCTCCAGTTTATTTTTGTACATTAGTCTATTAAGTCTATTACGGTAAAGGATATGCTCTGCGACCAGGGAATGCCATCCTTTACCACCGTTACGCTCAGGGTATGCCCCCCTATCGTATGATCTTTTGCGTCAATGGTGATGCTCTGCCCTATCCCTTTGTCGAGGGCGTCCACCGACCACTGAATGGTATCCCAGGTTCCCGTCACGGTGACGATCTTGGTGTTTTGTTCTCCAGTCCTGGAAATGACAAAGCTTGTTTTTTGATCCAGGGCATCGCCCTTATCATTAAACCCGATGTTCACGCCCGTCTCAACTCCTTCGTCTGTGCGGGTTCCCGTCTTTTTCGCCGTATTAAATGTCGCTGTAGCCTCTTTAACGGCATCCTCCGCCGCGTTAATCTGAGCCTGCGTAGAGGCGGAACTGTCAACTACAGCCTGAGCGTCCGCGATAGCCTCGTTAAAAGTGGCCATAACTTCCGTTGATACAAATACCGTTCCCTGGGCCACATTGTCCGAAACATCATTTATCACCACCACATCGGTCTTCGCCGCGTTTGCCGCGTCAATCGCGTAGTTGAGCGCCGTAGTATCAAGCTCCTCTTTGGTTCCCGTTTTTTTCGCCGCCGTAAACGTCGTTGTAGCCTCTTTAACGGCATCCTCCGCCGCGTTAATCTGAGCCTGCGTAGAGGCGGAACTGTCAGCCACGCTCTGAGCGCTCTCAATTGCCGCGTTCAGATCAGCCAGTTCCGCCGGTGTCACAAATACCATTCCCTGGGCAACGTTGGCCGGGTCATCATCCCGCACCGCCACCCCGTCCTTCGCCGCGTTTGCCGCGTCAATCGCGTAGTTAAGCGCCGTGGTGTCGGTCAGAGCCTCGTTGGTTCCGGTCTGCCCTTCTTTCGCCGTGTTAAAGACGCCAATAGCCGTATTCAGATCAGCGAGGGCTTTGTCCACCTCTGCCTGAGTCGCGCCCGGGTTCTCCTTATCCACCACATCCTGGGCCGCCGTAATCGCCGCGTCCAGAGCGGCTTTTTGTTCTTGCGTCACAAAATGAACCCCCTGAGCAACATCTCCGGCACCCGAGGCAACCGTCACGCGGTCCCGCGCCGCGACTGCCGCGTCAATCGCGCCTTCAAGAGCTGTGGTATCAATTACTAGATTCGGGGGGGGGGGGGGGTCTTTATTACCTAAAATATTATTCACCATGGGGTTAGTACACCCCGCAAACGTCAAGAACAGGACTATTGCCCCTAACATATACTGTTTTTTCATAATACTTTTCTCCTTATTTTATTTTGCTATCGGCGGGAACGTATATCCTGCCGCCACGCCGATTCCTATGCCCGCCGGATACCCGGAACGCACATAGGGTTCAACATATATACCCCTAAGCGAAATGCGGGCTCCCGCGCTCGCGTCCGCCACAAACGCCGGAACCACGCGCCCGCCTTCATTAAAAATGACCGTACCTAGGCCGCCCTGAGCGTAGAACTCAAAAATTCCTAATTTAAGAAAATACCAGCGTCCAAAAAGCATCGGCTCAAAAGCCACCAGCCCGCCGAAGTCGCCGCCCACGTCAAACTTGACGCCCGCCGAAATCAGATCGGTTATCGTGGTATCCACAGAAAACCCTCCCGATAGGCCCATGCCCGTCCTGACATTCCCATTGCTTTCAAGCAGACCGCTCGTAGAAATCCGCCAAGCTTGAGCGCTCAGTAAACTGGCGCTGAACAGGAAGACCGCGGCCGCAATAAAGGGCCGCATTTTCGATGAAATTTTCATAAAACCTCCTTAAAAGTTTTCTTTTAACGCTATATAGAAGAGATTAATAGAATCTCCCTTCGTTATTTCATGAGCGCCCGCCGCAAGTGAAATAGTCGCAATGGCGCTGCTGTCCGTGGTATAACTCGTACCGTCAACTTTGACTTTCTTCGATGTTTCCGCCGGAGCAAAGTAGAGTTTTAAGGTCATGGCTTCGACTGTGGCAAAGGTAATTGAGGTAGCGCTTTCCATTTTTACACAGATGCCATAAGTAGTGCCGCCTACCGTTACGCTCCCCTTGCTGTTAGAATAGTTGCCGCTCACGGAGAATGCCGAATTCGACACTGTATTGCCGGTAAAGTGACAACCCACATCACCTTCAATGCCGCCGGTTTCAGTTTCACCGCCACCGCCTTCATCATCGCCGCCGGTTCCGCCGGAAGAGCCCTCGCCCTGGATGGACACTATCTTGGTCGCGTAGCCAGAAAGGGCGCTCTTTAAGGCGGCGTTCACATCAGAACTGGTGTTGTCCGCCGTGGTCCAGGTCCAGGAGAAATCGCCGCCGTAGTAGCGCCCGGCGTATGTTTCCACGTTGGCCTTTGCCGCCGCCGGAGTGTCCACCAGAGCGGCGTTCACCACCGTGGCCGGAACGCCGGGGACGGTGTCAAAGTTGTTGTAGGTGAAGGGGCCGCCCTTGGAAACCTGCTTCGTTTTAACCGTGTCCGGGACCGTCTGACTGCGGCTCGTTGCTTCGTAATAGTCGAATTCCACAGTATTCGTAGAACTATAGGGCTTGTAACCGCTTGTCGTGCCCGCGAATGTGTTGTTGTACGCCTTGATGACGCCGCCGGCTTCGCTTGAGAAGGTGCCGCCGTCCCCACCTGCGATGTCCGTGCCCTGCATGGAGATCAGCATGGGGTTTTTGGTGTTGAGGAAGTAGTTCGCCTCCGCGAAGATCGAGGGGCCGCCGTTAGCCGCGCCGATGCCGTACTTGGAAACGCCGTCGTAGAGATTGTTGTACACATGGACGGTATGGAACCTGACACGGGGATGCCGGGAATCGGAATGATCGAACCAGTTATGGTGATAGGTATGATAGCCGGGAGTTTCGGTGCCGTTACCCAGAAGGCTTGACTTTCCAGAATCCCAGAAGTGGTTGTAGGAATAGGTCATCCAGGTGTTTTCCTTGCTGTCCATGGCGCCGTCACCCTTCACCTGATCCGAAGCGGAACCCGCACTGCCGTAGAAGAAGTCGTTGTTGTGTATCCAGATGTTTTCGCTGTTCACGGCCTCAAAATTGTCTTTCTGCGCCGTATCGGAAAGCATAAAGGCCAAATTACGTACTTCAAGTTTGCGCGCCCTCGATGTCCTGATCCCCCATTTGTAGCTCACCGCGTCTTCGCCGATTCCTTCAATGGTGATAACAGTTTCTCCCCTAGAACTGGCGCCCTTAATCATCAGGGACTTTTCACCATCCAGGAACCCCGCGGCGTTTGCATCGGTGACGCTTCCCACAAGACGCACTGCCAGAGGCCGGTCTTCATAGCCTTTTTCATAAAGCGTAATAATATTTTGCAAACCGGTCGCCGATTCTTCTTTGCTGGCGGCAGTCTTCACCGCCAGCATTACTGTCGCCTTGGTTGCCTCCGTTACATAGATAACGCGGGCGTTCGCCTTGAGGACGCCGTCAGTCGTATATGCGCCGGGAACCGCGCCGCTTGCGAACGCAAAGCCTGACCGGTCGTGGCTTGTCACCGCGATGCCGCTCTGTTCCGCCGCGCCGGTATCATTACCGCCGATAACAGCCGCCACCTTCACGCTGTACGTACCCGAGGCAAGGCCGGGAATATCGGCCCGGAAGTAGTCGCCGTAACTACGGATAAGGGGATCGTCGATTTTTGTATAGGACGAAACGCCGCCGCCCTTGTAGTAGACGTTATAGCTGGCCGCACCGCCGTAGGGCAGCCACTTCACATACGCCGTTTCAAGCCAGCCGCCGGTTTCGGTAATCACAACGCTTCCCTCAGATAAGGCGTTCACCGTTACCGTGCAGGCGCCGGATACGCCGCTGCCGTCTTTGGCCGTTGCCGTTATGGTTGCTGTTCCCGCGCTTACGCCGGTAACCACGCCGCTGGTACTAACCGTCGCAACACCGGTATTGCCTGAACTCCAGGTAAGGGCCTTGTTGGTCGCGTCTGCGGGGGCTACTATCGCGCCTATGGCGGTACTCCCGCCTACATTGATAGTCGCGCCGGTAAGGGTGATAGAAGCAACCGCTACCGGATCGGGATCGGGAGTGACGGGGTTTTCATCGCCCTCACCTGGCGTTGTGCCGGAACCACCGCCGTTTACGGTGATGATGATGTCATAGTAGCGAACACCGCCGTTAGCTGAGAAAGAAACCGTAATGGGGGCTTCGGCGCTGTAGGTCTGGGTAAAGGTTTTTGCCTCTTTTGTTGTTTCAACATTCGGGCCATCAAACGATTCATCGCCAAAGCTGATCACCGGGTTACGCGCGGGATTAGGAGCGGAACTCCCCGTATGCGTATAGTTTATGGTTACCGAGAGTTGGCCTTCCAAACCCTCAACCGTTGCAAATACACCTGAACCATTCGGCTGTAAACAGCCGACAGAAAAACCGCCGACACCCGGAGCGCGTGTTGTATTGATACGGGTTTCCTTGCCGCCGCCAATATCACCGGGCAATTTCATTATTTTCCCGTGGTTCACATCGGGATAATCCGCGGGAGTCAAATTGGTAGTAGCATCAGCGCCAGCCCACCCATCAGGAACCTGCTGGAAGTTCCAGTGGTATTCTACCTCTTCGGGAAGCTCTTCATCATCGTCCGGTTCCTCAAGGTCAGAAACCAATGAAAAATTGGCTTCGGTAAAGGTATAGGCCAGGGGCGTATCCAATTTATCGTAAATATGAGCAATATCGCTCGTTTTTGCGATAGTATCATCGGCATCATCATCATTTCCCTTATCGTTATACAGGGATACCGTTACCCGGTAATATTTGGAAGGCAGTTCCAGGCTGCCGGTACTGACCTTTGGAGTCTCTTCCGCTTCTGGAAGCAGGTCAACCGTTTGCCCTTCGCCGCCGGAAACAGGCGTCACGGTCATGACCGCTCCGCTTACGTCGGCGGGGAACGTAACGCGGTAACTCAGGCTGCCTATTCCCTCGCCTACATCGGAAACCGCCGTCAGAACAACCGTCACCTGAGTAGTCCCGCCCGCGGTAACCTTAATATCATTTTTGCTGCCTGAAACCACCGGAGCCAGAGAAGAGGCCTCGGCGTCCTCCCTGCTCAAATAGCCCTTGATGGCCAAATTCCAGGTTCCCACCGCGAGAGTCACCGTCTTTGCGATAGCTCCATCCTCAATAACACCGGTCACGGCCTCTTTCCCTTCAGCGGTAAAACCGAAGGTATAGTACAGATTTGACACTTCCGGCAGCAAAGTACGGACTGTTTTAGTTCCCGCCTCTCCAATAGACAGAGTCACTTCGCTATACCGGTTTTCTACCGGTTTTTCGAACAACGCATTAGAGCAGCCGACCGCCAGCAAGGTAAAACTCAGAGTTAAAAAGGTAAATCCGAACTTCTGCATTTGCTTACTCCTCTATTTACGAGTCATAATGCTCAAATATTTATTTACCTGCTAATTGTACAACCACAGCAATAAAATTTTCAGTTCAATTTTATAAAAAAAACGTATCGTCAACCGGTGAGATTATGGCCTTCAATTCGGAATATATGCACCGTTGAAAAACTTCCCGCAATCCGCTATACTCTTCCCAGAGAGGTTGCCCATGAAATACACCCAGACAGAAGTCCTGCAATACATTTTTGAGAACGACGTGAAATTCATCAAACTGTTTTTCACCGACATCTTCGGCGCGCTCAAAAGCGTCACCATTATGCCCGGTGAACTGGAACACGCCTTTGCGTCAGGCATCTCCTTTGACGCCTCGTCAGTGCGCGGTTTTCGGGGCCTTTGTAATTCCGACCTGTTCCTGCACCCCGACGCCGGAACCCTGGCGGTCCTCCCCTGGCGCCCCCAGCAAGGCCGAGTCGTCCGTTTCCTGAGCCATATCCGCAACCCCGATGGCTCCCCCTTTGCCGCGGACAGCCGGCACATCCTGACAAACACCGCGAGCCAGGCCGCAAGCCAGGGCTACACCTGCCACGCGGGAACCGAATGCGAGTTCTACCTTTTTGAAGTGGACGAACAGGGCCGGGCCACGGGAAAAACCCATGACGCTGCCGGCTACTGTGACCTGGCCCCCAAAGACAAAGGCGAAAATATCCGCCGGGAAATCTGCCTTACCCTCACCAAAATGGGCCTGGAACCGGAAACCTCCCGCCACGAAGCCGGCCCCGGGCAGCACGAAATCGTGTTCCGCCACAGCGACATCTGCTCAGCCGCGGACAATCTGACCACCTTCAAGCTGGCCGTGCAAACCATGGTGAGCCGGAACGGGCTGTTCGCCTCCTTTATGCCCAAACCGGTGGAAACCCAAAGCGGCAACGGCCTGCATATAAACCTGTCCCTCCGCCGGGGCGACGCCAATCTGTTCAACCGCACCCCCTTGCCCAATGAAGCGGCGCAGTTTGTGGCGGGTATTCTCCGCCGTGTCCGGGAAATCACCGCTTTCCTGAACCCCCTGCGCAACTCTTACCAGCGCTTCGGCGGCCAGGAAGCCCCCAAGTACGTGTGCTGGGCGCCCCTGAACCGCAGCCAGCTCGTGCGTATCCCCGCCGGCAGCGGCGAATACGCACGTATGGAACTGCGTTCCCCTGACCCTTCCTGCAACCATTATCTGGCATTCTCCCTGATTCTGGCCGCGGGCCTCGAAGGTATCCGGGAAAAACTGCCTCTGCAAGAGCCATCAAACTTTGACGTCTATTCCGCCCCGCAAGAGAGCCTCAAAGATCTGGCTTTGCTCCCCCAGTCCCTGGAAGAAGCCATTGCCCTGGCGGAAGGCAGCGCCTTTGTCAAAGCCGCCCTGGGCGCGCCGGTGGCCGCCGCATACCTGAATGCCATCAAAGCCGCCCCGGACCCCCAGTTCGGAGATCTCTAGATCATGGACAACGTACTCATCGTCTCCAATACCAGCGCCACCCTGGGGATTGTCTCTGATTTGCTGAAATCCCAGACCTTCGCGCGGATTGTGGCCACCCAAAACGGAAGCGAATCCCGGCGCGCCCTCATCAACGATGACTTCGAGCTGGTCATCATCGACACCCCCCTGCCCGACGAATACGGAGATGACTTCGCCCTCCACGCCGCGGAGTCCACCTCAGCGGGCATCATCCTCATCACCAAAACCGAAACCCTCTACGACATGAACGAGGCCGTGGAAGACGCGGGGGTGTTTGTGCTGCCCAAGCCCATCAGCCCCGACTTTTTCTTGCAGGCAGTCAAGCTGCTCTACGCCTCCCGCAAGCGGGTGCTCAAACTACAGGACGAGAACAAGACGCTGCAAAACAAACTTCAGGAAATCCGCATCGTTGACCGCGCCAAATGTGTCCTTATTCAATACTTAAATATGACCGAGATGCAAGCCCACCGCTACATCGAAAAACAGGCCATGGACCTGCGCCAAAGCCGGGCAATAACCGCCGAAAATATCCTCAAAACCTACGACAACAACGCCGGAAGCGCGTGGTGAATCCGCCGGGGCCCGCAATTCGCACTTCAAACCCGCCCCTTGGCACCCCTTCCCCTGCCTCTATTCATGCCCCCTTGCCTTTTTGCCGATAATTCAGTATATTATGAATGTGTTAGAAAAAGAGCGCCAGCGGGGCGAAAACCGCGCTAACCCGATTACTCACTACGCGACACTTTTCATCGCTGCCCTCCGTGGCAGGAAAACCGCAAACTGGCCTCTCTTCTCTCCGCTCTAGTCATCTAGACTTATGCCCCCCCCCCCCCGGCCGGCGCGGGGCGGGGTGGGGGAACCCCCCCA
>JAITOJ010000119.1 GCA_031290005.1 Treponema sp.
CACAGTTTAATGGTTGCGTCATTGGACCCAGAGGCAATTTGTTTTCCGTCCGGGCTGACGGCAAGAGAGCCTACTCTGTCGCTATGCCCTGCCAGCGTCCGTAATTCCCTGCCGCTTGCAGCATCCCATATCCTGATGGTTTTGTCGTCGGAAGCAGTTACCGCCCTTCTTCCATCGGGGCTGTAGACCACGGCGTTTACCGAGTCGGTGTGTCCCTGTAGATAGGTTTCGACGGTTTGGGCGGCGGCAACGGACGCGATTACGAGCGCCAGGGCGAGGGTTGCGATACTCTTTTTCATACAAAACTCCTTCAAAAGAATTAATAAGCCGCCGGAACACTCCGGCGGCTGTTTGGGTGAACATTGTGCGTCAATGAACTATTTCAAGATTCCATATCTTGAAATTGAACGAACTTATCGGCTGGCCTACGGTCTGGATTTTTAACTGCGTAATCAAGCCGGCATCGAATGGAACGTGCGGCGAGCCTTCCCAGTCATTCTGTTGTAAATCCTTAAACAAGATGATAACTTCCTTAGGATTTTGGGGGGCTGTAATTTCCTGTCCAAAAGTGTTTCCGTCTTTTACGTTCGATGTGTCAACGCTGAAACGGTATGCCCTGCCGTCGCCTGAGAACATAAACCTGAGCCCCGCCGCATTCTTGAGATCCGTCTGCAATTCTTCGGCAAGAAGCGCAATAACTACTCCCGCATATCCATACCGGTACTTGGTGGTAACGTCGCCGCTAAACGAATGAATTATCTCTGCCTTGCCGGGAGTTTTTTCATCGTTTTTGGTTATGGTCGAAGAACCGCCGTCGCCAGCATCCCGGTACGTATACCAGGCAAGGTGATTATCGCCAATCGGGATATTCGCTGTCGGATTTTCCAGTGTTATTATTGGGCCTGTTTGGGTAATGTCAGTGCCAGCGGAATCATTTATAATACTGCTGGTTACACACGACAGTAATAGCAAGGGCGCCAGCCCCGCCGTCAGCAAGACCAATCCGGTCATCCTCTGTTTGTGCGTGAGATGCCTCACCAAAAAAACATGCTTTTTCATACAAAACTCCTTGCGCTTACCGTCATCGCCCGACAATTGTTTTTAACGGAAGACTGCTCCGTTGCCAGATTCAACAAAATCTTTTACGCGCAATGCGCGGCTTTCTCTTTCCTGCCAGCCATCACGGATGGCAAGTTCTGCCAGGGATGGCAAGTTTGCGGCTGGAACCTGAAGCTGTTCCAACCGCCCTGCGCCCCTCGGTCTTCTTCAAAACGTCCGCCGCGGTGTGGTCGGCACTTTTTGCCTTTTCGTAATCCACTTCCCAGCCCACGTAATCGCTCATAATCGGCGAGTAGGCTGTGGTGGGGACATTCCATGCTGCGGCGTGGGTCGCGGTGTAGCTCAAAAGCTGATGCGCCCAGGTTTGAAACGCGGCGTCGCTTGCGGGGATGTAATCGGTTCTTGCCATAATCGTACTCCTTTACTGTATATATTCCCCTCCCAAGAGGGGGCTTTTCCTGATTCAGTCTTGAGACTGGAAGGCTTAGTCTTGAGACTGGAAGGCTTAGTCTTGAGACTGGAAGGCTTAGTCTTAAGACTAGAAGGCTCAGTCTTAAGACTAGAAGGCTCAGTCTTAAGACTAGAAGGCTCAGTCTTAAGACTAGAAGGCTCAGTCTTAAGACTGGAAGGCTCAGTCTTTACGAGAAAAAGTATTGTATTTGCGTTAGTTAGCCGCGCGCTTCCCTGCCAAGGAGGGCAGCGTAGAAGGGTGTCGCGAGTTTTGCGGAGCAAAACTCGGTAGCAAACTTGCCAGGGAGGGCAAGTTTGCGGAGCTTCCGTGTAGGCGGTGTTGTGTTTGTGGTCATGCGCTCCTCCTTCTCCAAAAGGGTTATGCGAAGGAGTATAGCAAAGCAGGGGGAAGGGTGTCAAGGGGGCGGCGTGGAATTGCGAATTACGGTACAGAACCGTTGACATCTTTTTTTTTATTTACTACCATAGCTTTTTGAAGAATAAGGAAACAATGTCCCGTCCGTTTTATGCTGAAGGTCTCCAATTTTCCTGTCAAAAATGTTCCCGCTGTTGCCGATACGAGCCGGGTTTTGTATATTTAAGCACAGATGATATGCTGAAACTATGCCGGTGGGGCAGGGTCGATCTGGAAGCATGTATCCAGACCTATTGCCGGTGGATTCCCCGCTATGACGGCACGGAGGTTTTGGCCCTCAAAGAAAAGGATAATTATGACTGCATATTATGGAACGACGGCTGCATGGCCTATGAAGAGCGGCCAGTTCAGTGCGTCGCCTTCCCGTTTTGGGATTCCCTGCTCGCCAGCCGGAAGACCTGGAACGCCGCCGGCCGGGACTGCCCCGGCATCAACCAGGGGAAAGTCCATGATGCGGCGGCTATTCAGGCTTTGCGGGACAAATATGCCTGGAACAAACCGGTGAGGCGGCCTGAAACATGAAAATACATTTTTGGGGGGTTCGCGGCTCAATACCCACGCCCCTGAGTCCCCAGCAGATCAGGCAAAAAATCGACGCCGTGGTGGAACGGATAACCCCCCAGGATATAGCGGGAGATGAGGACAAAAAACGCTTCCTTGCGTCCCTGCCCAAATGGCTCTACGGAACCACCGGCGGCAATACGCCCTGCGTGGAAGTTACCACCGCTGACAATTCCCGGCTCATCCTTGACGCCGGTTCCGGTATCCGGGTGCTGGGAAAACAGGCTGCGCCGCCGGAAAACGCTGAGTTTCATATATTGATGTCCCACTTGCACTGGGACCATATTCAGGGGCTGCCTTTTTTCGATTATGCCTTTCGCAAGGACTATACCCTGCACATCTATTCCGCCAATCCACAGGCGAAAGATATTTTTCGGCAGCAAATGACCGCGCCGTTGTTGTTTCCGGTTCCCCTGGAGGCTTTTACCCCCAATCTCTATTTTCATACCGTAGAGGCGGGGTATCCTTTTACTATCGGCTCTTCCCGGATTATCACAAAGAAAATGAAACACCCCGGCGCTTCCTATGCCTACGCGATTACCGATAGAAACAAAAAGTTTATTTACGCCACGGATGTGGAATTGACTAACAGCGATTTTGAACGCACCAGGGAAAATACCGCGTTCTTTGAAAACGCCGCCGCTTTGGTAGTCGACGCCCAGTATTTGGTGGGCGAGGCGATTCAGAAAGAAAACTGGGGGCATTCGCCTTTCTGTTACGCCATCGACTTTGCGGATTTCTGGAAAATCGGAAGCCTGTATCTGTTTCACCACGAGCCGGAATACGATGACGAGCGGTTGGACGCGATTCTGAAATCCGCCCAGTGGTATTCCGACACGGTGACCAGAACCCATGTGCGGGTATATAAAGCTGAGGAAGATGTAACGGTACAGATATGAACGCAAAGAAATACATTTTTATATACGCCAGTATATTCGTTCTGCTTGCCGCCGCTGGTATTGCCGGGTTTTTGTACTATAATATCATACTCCTGAATTCCGGAGAAACGGAAAAATCTGTCACCGTACCCGCCGGTATGACCGTACGTCAGGTGGCGGAAAAACTACAGGAAGAAAAGCTGGTACGTTCCGCGGATTTTTTCTATTACTACGCCCGGTATAAACAGAGCGG
>JAITOJ010000151.1 GCA_031290005.1 Treponema sp.
GGCAGCGCCCGGCTCACAATCACCGACATGGAGTAGTCGATGTAGGCCTTCTTGACTTCCGTGTCTATGGGTATGGGAATGAGGGTGCCCCCCTCAGGGGTTTTGAATTCTTGCAGTTCTTCGTTTGTTGATAATGGCATGAGCGGAGTGTAGCAGAAAGCGGAAAACTTTTCTAGAGATCCCTTCGGTGTCTTTTTCATTTGAGGCATTACGGAGGAGCGTAAACACTTGCAATTTTTCTTTGAATTTGATTAGAATAAAAGTAGTGAGGCGAAGAAAGAGATGCAAAAACAGCAAATAATTAAAAGAACAATTTTAACAGTCATCTTAGTGCTGATTGGAGTCATTTCCTGGGGGCCTGTTTCGGCAAGACAGGGAACATATAATCCCCGGAATGAAAAGGGACTGCAAAAGACGCTTACCCAAAAAACAGTACAGGTGATGGGTGTTTGGGGCGCCACAAAGTTAGCCGGCGGGTTAATTTCAATTTTGCAATCCTTTGAAGTCGGCGTCAATTTGGGTATTGCAGGGTCGCTTAATCCATTGGAAGGGCTTGCCGCGGTAAATAATGTATTGGATAAAATATCAGATGTATGCTTGTTTGCCCTTGGCGCGCTGATAGTGGAAAAATGTTTATTGACCATATCCGGGTGGGCCGCATGGAAAATTATTATACCCGCTTGCATACTGTTATGTATAATCTCTTTATGGGCCGGCAGATATAAGGACGATACAAAAAGAGTGTTGGTAACCTTTGGGCTCATAGGTTTTGCGGTTTGTATAGCCGTGCCCGCGTCCATTCAGGTATCGCAGATTATAGAAAACAGAATTCTATCAAGTGAACTAGATAGAACCATCCAGGACATTAACCAACAGGAATCAACAGTACAAACTATGGAGTCCGAGGCAAGGGGGTTGTCTGCCAGCAAAATTATCGATTCGATAAAAAACGTTTTCTCCAAGGCCGGTGATTTGGTGAACAATTTGATTTCCAGTATCATTAACTATATTATGATATTTGTGGTAACCACTATTATTTTGCCCATACTCACGATTGCGGGAATTGGTTTTGTTACAAAATATGCGATTACTGCCTTGCTGCCCGCTTCTGGTAAAAGATAGTTATGCGCTCCTTAAGCGCTTTTTGCGAGTTCCCGGCGGCTTTTTCCCCAAAATACCGCTCAGTGTGGGATACACACTCCCACGAGTGTCGACCCTACACTCCCACGAGTGTCGACCCTACACTCCCACGGGTGTTGACCCTACACTCCCACGGGTGTTGACCCTACACTCCCACGGGTGTTGACCCCATACACCGGAACGTCAATCTATCGGCAGGCTCGGAAACCGCTGCCCGGACAGGCGGAAAGGAATAGCAGCCGGACAAGCCTACCGTTTCCGCAGCCACTCACGCGACGCAAACTTGGTGTCCGCCAAAACACGCGCCCGTTCCGCTTCGGCAACGGTGGGCGTAACGGCTTCCTCCGCAAAATCGAGGGACAGAGCCCGGCGGAACCCCTGGGCAAACACATCGGCGGCTTCCTCGAAAGACAGAGAAAGCCCCAGCGTGCGGAGACTGGCAACGTGAGCCTGTACGTCCTGAATCAGCTTGCCTTTTAGTTTTTCCTGGGGAACTTTCAGCAGATCGAACATCAGCTCCGCGTCCAGGTCAAGCAGAACCGTGCCGTGCTGGAGGACGCAGCCCATGCGCCGGGTCTGGGCGTTGCCGGAAAGTTTCCGGCCATCCGCAGACACAATGTCGTTGATGGGGACAAAGCTGGCGGCAACACCCAGAAGCGCGAACCCCTCGACAATACCGGCGCACAGAATGCGGTAAGAGTCCTGGATACCCGGAAGCGCCGCCGGGTGCGTCCCGGGCATGATGATACTGTAGGTGAGTTCATGGTGGTGAAACACCGCGCCGCCCCCGGTGATGCGGCGCACCACGTCAACCCCGTGAAGTTTGCAGGACACAAGGTCAACCTCTTCTTCCAGACCCTGAAAATAGCCCACGCTCACCGCGGGGGGCGCCCAGCCGTAGAACCGCAGGGTGGGCAGACTTGCGCCTTTGGCAACCGATTCAAGGATTGCTTCGTCAAGGCCCATATTAGAGAAGCCGTCATGCTGTCCGGTGTTAAGGAGCCTGAACTGATGGGTTTCCATACTCCGCCTCTCTCATTCCTGCCGCCAGGACCGCCCCCACGGCCGCGCCGTTTATTCCCTGACAGTCCACCCCTTCCTCGGCAAGAAAGCGGTCAAACGCCGTCGGCGCTTCGGCCAGGGGAACGCCCGCGAGCCGCTGTTCCGCCCGCTCAAAGCCTTCCGCCGGGGACGCGAAAAAATCCCCCCGAATGCTGATAGACCGGATGACACCGCCGTGGATGTCCGCGCTGATTCTGATGAGTTTGCAGGACGGGGGTTTTCCCATGGCTTCGATATTCATGCGGCGGAAGGCTCCGCCGCTTCCCGGGCGTGATAGCTGGTGCGGGCCAGCGGGGCGGCCACCACAGAAGCAAAACCTTTGCGTTTCCCGGCTTCGGCATAGGCGTCGAATTGCGCGGGGGGAATGTATTCGACTACGGGAAGCTGTTTTTGGGTAGGCTGCAAATAGTGTCCCAGGACCAGAATGTCTACTCCGGCGAGGCGCAGTTCGTCCATGGCGGCAAGCACTTCCGCCTCTTTTTCACCCAGGCCCAGCATGAGACTGGTTTTGGTGAGCGCGCCCAAGGCTTTTGCGGCGCGAAGGGTTGCAAGACTTTTATCGAAAGAGGCGCGGGAGTCGCGAATCCATTGCAGGGAACGGACGGTCTCCACATTGTGGGCGATAACGTCCGGCAGGGATGCGGCAAAGCAAGTAAGTTCCGCCGCCGTATAATCGGGAATCAGCGCCTCGGTTTTGACCCCCGGCAGTTGTTCCCGGATTGAGCGAACACAGGAGGCAAAGTGCCCCGCCCCCCGGTCAGCCAAGTCGTCACGGTCAACCGAGGTGAGCACCACATAGGAAAGGCCCAGCTCCGCTGCCGCGAGGGCGATATCCGCCCCTTCTCCGGCACGGAGCGGGACGCCTTCTCTGGCGCCGGCGACCGCGCAAAACCGGCAGTTCCGGGTGCACACATCCCCCATGAGCATGAAGGTGGCAGTGCCGCCGCCCCAGCACTCTGCTTTATTGGGGCAGCGGGCTTCCTGGCACACCGTATGCAGGCGGCGCTGTGCAAGCACCGCGTCCACCTGGCGGAACGTATCCCCTGAAGGGATTTTAACCCGGAGCCACTCCGGTTTATGCGGAATGGTAGCCACGGTTTATTGCGGAATGGTTCCGGTAACGCCCTGAACGAACCAGCCCATGTTCCAGATTTCATCGTCAGTCATGACGGTTCCCGCCGGAACTTTGACAGACCCGGCCTGATCGGACAGGGGGCCGGTGAAGGGGTTGAAGCTGCCGTCTTTGATTTTCGCTTCCGCCTCGGCGATACGACCGGCCGCGCGGGGGTCGTTGAGGGCCGTGAGCGCATCCAGGGACACCTGCCCGGTGGACAAGCCTTCCCAGTAAGCGCGGCTCGTCCAGGAGCCGTCCAGGGCGCGTTTCACGTCGTCCACATAAAACACGTCCCAGTGGAAAAGCGGCGCGGTCAGATATGCCTTGGGCGCGGCGGTGGGAGTGGGCACATTATAGCCCACGGCAAACGCGCCCCGCTCCCCGGCGGCAATCTGCGGCGAAGTGGTGTCCTGGTGCTGGGCGATAACGTCGCAGCCCTTGTTCAGCAGGTCCAGGGCCGCCTGTTTCTCCACGGCGGGGTCAAACCAGGTGCTTGTCCAGACCACTTCCACGGAAGAAGCGGGATTGACCGACTGTACGCCCAAGGTGAAGGCGTTAATGCCCCGAATCACTTCGGGAATGGGGAACGCCGCCACATAGCCGATTTTGTTTGCCTTGGTCTTGAGTCCCGCGGCAATGCCGGACAGATACCGGGCCTGGAAGACCTTGCCAAAGTAGGTGGACACATTGGCCGCCCGCTTGTACCCGGAACAGTGGGCGAATTTGATGTTCGGATAATCCGCGGCCACTTTGATCGTCCAGTCCATGAACCCGAAGCTGGTGGTGTAAATCAGGGTGCACCCCTGGTCAATCAGGTCCCGGATGGCCTTTTCGCAGTCCGCGTTTTCCGGCACATTCTCAATGTAGGCAGTCTCAATGCCCATGGCCTCAACCGCAAGCCGGCCCTTGTCGTGGGCCTGGGTGTAGCCTTCATCGTTAATCGTGCCGATGTACACAAACCCCACCTTCATTGCCGAAGAAGCGGCCTTTGATTCCTTTTTTCCACCCGCAAAAGCGGAAAAAACCAGGGCAAATACCAGAAGGATTGCCAAAACCTTTTTCATTTTTTCCTCCATATACAATCATATAATTTACAGGACATACGCCCTGCATTGTCCAGTCAGGCACAATCACGGTCGGAAAACGATTCCGTCTTCCGCACTCATGCGCTCGATAATTGCTAGGGATTCCAGCCGGATTCCCCGGTCTCTCAGCCGCCGGCCCCCGTTTTGAAAGCCTTTCTCGATGACCACCCCGGCCCCGGCCACGTTCGCTCCGGCGGCTTCTGCCAGGGCAATCAGGCCCTCAAGCGCGCAGCCGTTGGCGAGAAAGTCGTCAATGAGCAGTATCGAGTCATTCCGGCGGATAAATTCTTTTTGTATGCTGATAACATAGTCAAGCCCGTGGGTGTAGCTTGTCACTTCGGCGGTGTAGGCATCGCCGCTCACGTTTTTTGCCCGGAACTTCCGGGCAAACACCACAGGAACGGCAAAGTGCCGGGCGGCGGCACAGGCAATACCGATCCCAGAGGCCTCCACCGTGAGAATCCGGGTCACCGGCACACCCACAAAACGCCGGGCGAATTCTTTGCCGATTTCGTCATACAAGGCGATGTCGATTTGCTGGTTCAGGAAGCTGCCCACATTCAGGATGTTGCCGGGCAGAATTTTCCCATCCCGGCGGATACGCTCTTTTAACAGTTCCACGGGTGATTGCTCTCCATAGAAAGAAGCTACTATAAAGCGGAAATTGTGTCAATCACCCCCGTCACCTCGATCACCATCGGTACTATATTGGTTGTCCTTAATGCGAATCATTTTAACACAATGGGCTGATCTTTGTATTTACCTGAAAGGGCTTTTTGAATGGCCTCGCCGACAACCCGCTCAATGTCATTCGCTACGGTCTCGTAGAGCCGCACCAGTTCTTCATGGGAGGAAAGGGGGTCCACAAACAGTTCATAGATTTCGATGTCCAGCGCGTCGGCAATGCGTTCCACCAGTTCCATTGCGGGAAAATTGCGGGCAATTTCCAACATCGCGATGTGGTGAGTAGACACATCAATCTTTTCAGCCAGTTGAGCCTGTGTAAAACCGCGTTTCCGGCGGTTTCCCTTCAAATTATACGCGAAAATTTCACGAAGGCGAGCCATAAGATGATAATAAAGCCTTTCCTCTGCTTGACAAATTATGTGTGTTATAATAAAGTTATCTGTGGCATACTTTTTCGAGTGGTTTTTGGGGAAAGCCCAGAGGAATTTCGGGAAATTTGCCAGTTTGGTCGATAAGCGCCATAAAACCTGAACGGGTTTTATGCAATTCAACGCTTATCAGAACGGTTTTGCCAAAAACCATAGGAGGTTATCATGGCAAAAAAAGGGTTGTTGGTCTTGGTTCTCGCAAGTGTGCTTGCGGGAGGAGTTTGGGCGCAGGACGCGGCAGATGCGGCATGGGACGGGAAGAAAAACTTTGTAACGACCGACTTAGGCCTGGTGTTCAGCGTTTTCTCGCTGCCTATCGGCGTACGGTATGAAAGGCTCCTAACCCCTAACATTTCGGTAGGCGCGGATTTTTACTGGGGTTATATGATTGCCGTCGTTACCGAGTTTGATGTCGGTGTATTCGCCCG
>JAITOJ010000114.1 GCA_031290005.1 Treponema sp.
TGATGCATCAGCTCCATGGCCCGCTCCTTGCAGGAACCGCAGCCGCTGCCAATCTTGGTGCGGGCCTGCAAATCCGCCCAGGTGCGGTCGCCGACCCGGTAGGCCTCTTCCAGGTCGCGGTCGGTCACGTTCAGGCAGTGGCACACCACTTCGGTCTGCTCCTGCCCCGAAAAGCCGGGCCGCCCCTGCTTTTGCAAATAGTCATCGATCGCCGCGCGGAGGGCCTTGTCGCCCAGCACGGAACAGTGAATCTTGTTTGCGGGCAGCCCGTCCAGCTTGGCCACGATGTCCTGGGGTTTCAGCTTGTAGGCATCGGCAATGTCCATGCCCTTGATTGCCTCGGACAAAATCGACGTGGACGCAATCGCGCTGGCGCACCCAAAGGTCTTCCAGCGCACGTCCATAATTTTGTCGTCCTTGACGCGAAGCAGGATCAGCATCTGGTCGCCGCACTTGATATTGCCCACAATGCCCTTGCCGTCGCACTCCCAACTGTTCTCGTCCCCGAACAATACGTTCCGGGGACTGGTGAAATGGTCTTTCACCGTATCCGAATATAACCAGTCCATAATAAACCTCCTGATAGATTACGAAACCCCCACCGTGCTCATAGCCCGCAGGCGCTCGATGACGGGGGGAAACTTTTCCAAAATATAGTACACGTCCGACAGCGTGTTATACTTTCCAAAACTAAACCGGATTGACCCGTGGGCCAGCTCAGGCCCCAGTCCGGCGGCCACCAGTACGTGGGAAGGTTCCAGGCTGCCCGACGCGCAGGCCGACCCGGTGGACACCGCCACCCCCAGCAAATCCAGGTGGAGCAAAATCGATTCCCCCTCCGCGCCGGGGAAAGACACGTCCAGGGTATTGGGCAGGACTTTCTCCGGGTGGCCGTTGACTTTGATATTGGGAATGGCCTTCAAAAGCCCGTCCCGGAGCCGGTTCCGCAGGGTGCGGGTGTGCTCTTCATACTCCGGCAGGCCTTTGAGGGCCAGCTCCGCCGCGTACCCATAGGCCGCGATGGACGGCCCGTTATACGTCCCCGCCCTGATGCCGTGCTCCTGATGACCGCCGCGAATGAGCGGCTCAATGGGAGAACCGGTCTTGACGTACAGCGCGCCGATGCCCTTGGGGGCGTAAATCTTGTGGGCCGAGAATGTGGCGTAGTCCACGTCCCAGTCCCGCAGGTCCACCGGGATTTTGCCCGCCGCCTGCACTGCGTCGGTATGGAAGAGCGCCCCCGCCTGGTGGGCCAGGGCGCACAACTCCTTGATGTCCTGAATCGTCCCGATTTCATTGTTGGCGGTCATAACCGACACCAGCACGGGCTTTTTTTCCAGCGCTCTGCGGTATTCCTCCATTTTGACCGTCCCAAAGGCATCCACGGGCAGGTAGATGACCTGAAACCCGAAGGACTCCGCAAGCCGCCGGGAAGACTCCAGCACACAGGGATGCTCAATGGCCGTGGTGACCACGGTTTTGCGGCCTCGTTTTTGGGCGGCCTCAATCATGGTGTTAAACACCGTATTGTTCGACTCGGAACCCCCGGAGGTAAAGATGATTTCCTCAGGCCTGGCGTTCACCAGGGCCGCCACCTGGCGCCGGGCTTTGTCGATTTTCCGGGCCGCGTGCCGCCCGTCCTCGTGCAGGCTGGAACCGTTGGCGAACTCCATGAGTTCCGCGGTATAAAAGGCGCGAACCTCATCCGACAAGGGAGTGGTCGCGTTGTAATCAAGATAGATGCGTTTCATTTTGTACTCCTTCACAAATAACGCCGCCGCCGGCGACGATTCCTTCAATATATACCACCGCGGACTGCCCCGGCGCAACCGCCCGCTGGGGTTCGGCAAAACTGATGCGCCACTTTTGCCCGTTCACCGTGCCCGCGTCTTCCGCCGGCGCGACAACCGCTTCGGCGGGACTGCTTCCCGCCCGGATTTTCACCTGGCCCCGGAAGGCCGCCTGTGGCGGGACGCCCCCAGCCCAGACCCAGTCATCAGCAATCAGACCGGAACAGAAGAGGTCGCGGTCAGAGGCCAAAACCACCTGATTTTGCGCCGGGTCAATGGAATGCACATACAGGGGCGCGCCGGAACTGACGGCCAGCCCCCGCCGTTGGCCCACGGTATACTGTTCGATGCCGCGATGATGCCCCAATACTCGTCCGTCCAAATCCACGAAATCCCCTTCCCTTGATTCCTCATTGGCAAACAGCGCGGCCAGATATTCCGGAGGCGCAAAGTCCTGGCTTTCCCGCCGGGCCGCCGCCTCAAGCCCCCGTTCCAGGGCCAGGGCCCGCACTTCCCGCTTAGTCATCCCGGACAACGGGAACCGTATTTTTTCCAGCCCCAGAACACTGGGGGACACCCGGTACAGGAAATAGCTCTGGTCTTTGGCCGCGTCCTTAGCCGCGGCAACGCATACCGGCCGCTTTCCATTGGGCAGATCAAAATCCGGGCGGCCCACCGCGGCATAGTGGCCGGTGCAAAAGTAATCGTACTCAATGCCCGCCGCTTTGATTCCCGCCAGGAGCGCGCCGAACTTGACTGTCCCATTGCACCGCACGCAGGGGTTGGGGGTGCGGCCCGCCCGGTATTCCTGCCGGAAATAGTCCAGCACTTCCCGCTTGTAGGTGTCTTTCACGTCCACCACATGGTACGGGATGCCCTGCTTTTGGCAAAATGTCCGGCACTCGTCTATGTCAAACCCTTCGTCCGGGCCAAAGCAGGAATGCCTGTCCGTCGGCCCGGCGGCCTCAGGTACGGAAAGCGAGGCGTCCCAATGGGACATGGTAACCCCCACAACCCGGCAGCCCCGCTCTTTCAGGAGCAGGGCTGCCAGGGTGGAATCTACGCCCCCGGACATTCCCACCGCCACCGTTGCGCCCGGTTGGGGCAGGGGCAATTCAACAAAGCTCACCAGGAAAATATACCAAAACAGCGTGTAAAAGGGAAGGGGTTTTTACAAAAAAGTCTAGCATTTTAGTAGGAAATATAGGAAGTATACCCACTGACACGCGCGTTCTTTCTGTGCTATACTCCGCTCCATGGTAGTTTCTTCAATAGACTTGCAGGGCGGCAAGGTCGTCCAGCTCAAAAACGGCAAGGACCTGATGCTTGAGCGGGACGACCCGGACGCGCTCATCACGGAATTCGACGTATACGGCGAGACGGCGGTCATAGACCTGGACGCGGCCAAGGGCAATCTTCTGCCTGAGGGCGGCACGGCGAACACCGCCTTGATCAAACGTCTGCTTCCCCAGGGAACCGTGCGGGCCGGGGGCGGCATCCGGGATATAGCCAGGGCGCGGGAGCTGGTGGACTGGGGCGCCCAGCGGGTCATCATCGGTTCCGCGGCGTTTAACGCCAAAAAGGGCGGCGCGCCCGGCAGCGGGATACTGAACACGGATTTTTTGCGCGGCCTGGAAAAGGAAATCGGCAAAGACCGGGTCATCATCGCCGTGGACGCTATTCACGGGGACATCGCGGTCAAGGGCTGGACGGAAACCGCCGGAATCGGGCTGCTTGAGGCGGCGCGGGAAGCGGAAAAATACTGCGGGGAACTGCTGTTTACCTGCGTGGAAAAAGAAGGCTGCCTGCAAGGCACGGACAGGGGCCTGGTAACGCGCCTCCGCTCCGCCGTTTCCTGCCGCCTCACCGTGGCGGGCGGCGTGTCTTCTGCCGCGGAAATCGAGGCCCTGGCAAAGCTGGGGTGCGACGCCCAAATCGGCATGGCCCTGTATACCGGCGCGGTGTCCTTAACAGACGCTTTTATCGCGGGCCTCAACTGGGATAAGGTCCCCCTGATTCCGGTTATCGCCCAAGCTCCCTCCGGGGAGGTGCTCATGCTGGGCTACGCCAACCGGGAAGCCTTTGAAACCACCTTTGCCACCCGGAAGCTCACCTTCTGGAGCCGCACCAGGGACGTGCTCTGGACAAAGGGGCTGCATTCGGGCAAATACTTAGGGGTGGCGCGCCTCCGGGCGGACTGCGACCGGGACACGGTGCTGGCTGAAGTCGTCCCCCACGGGCCGGTGTGCCACACCGGAAGCTGGAACTGCTTTGGCACGCCCCGCAAGGAAGGCTGACATGGAATTGATACGGATAATTCGGGCCAAGGACATACATGGCGAGTTTTATGCCCCCCGGGCGGCCGCCCAGGTGACGGAATCGGTGAAGTCGATTATCGGCAGCGTGAAACAATGGGGGGACAGCGCGGTTGCCGAATACAGCGTCGCCTTTGACAAGATTGCCCCGGCAAGCCTGCGAGTCGCCCCGGCTGACATCGACGCCGCGGGAGCGGCCCTCAAGACGGAACAGCCGGCGCTCTACGACGCCCTCTGCTATTCCCGCGGCCTGGCCCTGCGGTTTGCCCAAAAGCAGCGGGAATGCTTTACCGACTTTGAGGAAGAGCTGGAACCCGGGCTTTTTACGGGGCAGAAGAATATCCCCGTGGACCGGGCGGGAATCTATGTGCCCGCCGGGCGGTTCCCCCTGCTTTCCACGGTGATTATGACATTGAGCCCCGCCGTGGCCGCCGGGGTTCCCGAAATCGTCCTGTGCACCCCGCCGCGCCTCTATCCCGGCGAGTCCCCGGAGGACTGCCGCCCCTGGGCGGACGCGGGTATCCTGGGGGCTGCCTCCCTGTTCGGGGGGGACGTCAAAGTCTTTGCCTGCGGGGGCGCCCAGGCCGTGGCTGCCATGGCCTACGGAACCGAGACCGTCCCCCGGTGCGATGTGATTGTGGGGCCGGGGAACAAGTACGTGACCGAAGCCAAGCGCCGGATTTTCGGCGACGCGGGCATCGACATTCTGGCGGGTCCTACGGAAGTGCTGATTATCGCCGATGACAACGCCGACCCGGCCTGGCTCGCCGCGGACATGCTGGCCCAATCTGAGCACGACGCGGACGCCCAGGCGGTTCTGGTCACCGATTCGGAGTCCCTGGCCTATCTGGTGCGGGAGGAACTCAAGAAACAGCTGGAAGCCCTGCCTTCGCCGGAAACCGCAATCGCCAGTATCGGCAAAAATGGGGTCATCGTGCTGGTGGAACGCCTTGCGGATGCCGCGGAAATCGCTAACCGCAAGGCCCCGGAACATCTGGAGCTTGCCCTCAATCCCGGCAAGGAACGGGACGTTTTTGTAAAAACCCTGCGGAACTACGGTTCTCTTTTTATAGGCCGCCGCTCGGCGGAGGTGCTGGGGGATTATTCCGCCGGGCTGAACCACACCCTGCCCACCTCCGGGGCGGCGCGGTTCACCGGCGGGCTTTCGGCGCGCTCCTTCCTCAAAACCGTCACCACGTTGCGGGTGGAAAAGGGCGAAGGCGCCGACAAATCCTTCGCGGCGGCGGAGATTTTGGGAAACGCCGAGGGGCTTTCCGCCCACGCGGCGGCGGCGCGGAAGCGGAGAGGTTAAGTCTTCCGGTACCCGGTATTAAAATCCACCACATTGATGAGCGGTTCACCCCGCACATACCGCGCCGCGTTATCCAGACAAATATCCACAATGTTTTCGTAGGTTTCCCGCATATTGAACACCCCCGAAATATGGGGAGTGATGATGACGTTTTCCACCTTCCAAAGCCGGTGACCAACCGGAATGGGTTCCGGGTCGGTCACATCCAGGGCTGCTCCGCCAATACTGCCTGATTCAAGCAAATCGCAGAGGGCGTCCGTGTCCACCGCGCTGCCCCGGCCAATATTGATGAGGATTGCTCCCGGCTTCATCCGTGAAAGCCGCGTCCGGTCAAAAAGCCCGCTGGTGGCGGCAGTCCCCGGCAGGCAGAGGGCCACAATGTCAGCCTGCGGCAGCGCCTCGTCAAGCCGGCCAGAAAGCACCAGTTCGTCTACATAGTCCGGCTTATCACGCACTACCCGGCGCACGCCGATTACAGTACACCCCAAGGCCTTCATGCGCCAGGCAAACTCGCTGCCGATGTTCCCCAGGCCGACCACCAATACCACTGAGTTTTTAACACTTTTGACCATGCCTCTGGATATCCAATGCCCCCGGTTTTGTTCATCCCGGTACTGATGAAGTCGCTTATACAGGGAAAACACATAGCCTATCAAGTATTCAGCGATTGCGTGCCCATAGGCGCCGGTGGCGTTTGTCACCGTAACCCCCTGCCTTACCGTATGTTCGTTGTAGCCGTCCGCCCCCGCAGAGGTAAGTTGAATCCACTTGAGCTTTGGGTACGAAGCAAGCGTCAGAGGGTCTGGATTGCTGAAAATAATCTCCGTGTCTTTCATATCCTCTGAGGAAATAGTGTCCGGGCGTTCCAGATACTTCACCCGCATTCCTGAAAGAATCAATTCCAGTTGCTTTTGAAAGGGCTTTTCCAGATTGAAAAGCACCAGCGCCTTTGTCATGAGTAATCCTCCAGCGGACAGTCTACCATAGCCTTGAGGGAAGGACAAGACTTTGATATACTACCATGCGGAGAAAGAAAATGCCGGGTATGGGATTGACACAGACAACACGACAAACTCAGGGTATGGTGATGAGTCAGAAGATGATCCAGTCTATTTCAATTCTGGCCATGTCCGCCCTTGACCTGCGGGAATACCTGTACAGGGAGGCAGAAAAAAATCCGGCCATCGAAATCGCGGAAGATGAAACCAGCGCCGCTTTTGAAAAATCTTTAGGTTTCAGTAAAACCGCAGGCAATGCCCGACTAACCGCAAAAAAGACTGCCGGAACTACCGCAGAAAGCGATGCTTTTCAGGTGTTTCTGGAAAACCGACCCGCCCCGGCGGGCACCATCCAGGAACACCTGCTTTCCCAACTGAACCTGCTTTCTCTCACAGAAACGGAAGTAGGGCTTTGCAAAAAAATCATCGGCAATCTGGACACCCGCGGCTTTCAATTTGAGCCTCCTGAACGGCTGCTTGACCCAGCTATCCCCGGGGAAACACCGGAGATGCTTGGAAAATGCCTGGGTCTTGTCCGTGGTCTTGATCCTGCGGGGACCGCCTGTGCCGGATCCGCGGAAAGCCTTTTTGTCCAAGCGCAAATCCGCAGCGACGCCCCGCCTCTGGCACTTTTCATCCTGAACGGTCGGTTGAGCGTCCTAGAAAATCGGACCCCGGCCCGTATCAGAAAAAAACTTGAGGCCCTCAGACTCTTGGCGGATGAAAAAGACGCCGTACTCGCGGTCGGTAAAATCACCGGTAAAGACATACAGGAAGCCGTCGGGTACATCCGGACTCTGGAACCCTTCCCCGCCCAAGAATTCGACCGGAAAGAACCGGGTTACATCGTACCGGAGGTGTATGTGTGCAAAAATACCGGTGAAGACGATGCGCCTGACTCTCTCCGTTTTACCGTTACGTTTGCCAATGGTTCCCTTCCCCGGCTCGAGCTTGCCGCAGAGTTTGCAAACTTCGTAGATTCATCCGCCAGCCTGCGTAAGGCAGACGTCCGGTTCGCGGCAGGACTAATAAAAGATGCCAAATGGATTATCGAAACAGTGGAACAGCGGGAACAAGCGATTGTAAAAACCGTGCAGGCAATCATAGAATTTCAACTTCCTTTTTTTGAACAGGGGCCGCGTTTTCTTCGGCCCCTCAAAATGAAGAATGCCGCCGAACTGACCGGCGTCCACGAAGGGACTATTTCGCGTATTGTTAATGGCAAATATCTGCAATGCGATTGGGGGCTTTTTGAACTCCGGTATTTCTTCTCCTCCCAAACCGGCACGGTCGAAGGCGCGTCACGCTCAAAGGAAAGCGTCAAACAGGAATTGCAGCTTATCATACATGAACACGAAGACCAGCGGCGTCACAACCCCAAAATAAAAAAGCTTTCAGATGAGACCCTGACCCAAAAACTGGAAGAACGGGGCATCAAAATCGCCCGGCGGACAGTGGCAAAATACCGTTTGGAACTACAAAACAAATAAAAATCTCGGTAAAAACTTCTCATTTCCAGTAAAGTTCTTTTTTGTCAATCCGATAAATATATTGTAAGGGATGATTACGGAGACAACATAAACATCCAGGGTCTTCGTGGTGTTCATACAATACTCCTTTTTTTAAAGTTGAAAAATCGGTAAGGGTTTTTCAACTTTTTTTTTACCTAACTCTTAGAATTACCAGTATTCAATGTTGAAACTACATTCCGCCGCATCTTCAATATCATCGGGGAAGGCGGAAAAAAAATCCAGGCCGGTACGCGCTTCAACCTCGTCTACCGTAAGGGCGTAATCGATATATACCCCCTGCGGCTTCCCATTGGGGATAATAAAACCAATCATGTGCAGCCCGCGGTTTCCTTCGGTATCGGTAATCAGGGCCGTCAGCACTTTATAGTAATATTCGGGCACACTGACAGCGGTACTGTATCCGATAACCGGGAAATCGTATCTGTCAAGTACCGGCCCGCTCACCACCAGAACACGATCATATTTCCACACCGCCAGCCGCACCGCTTCTTCCAGATACTTCCAAACTCCCCGATTCAGGGACGGCGTTTGGGGCGACATATTGCTCATATAAAACGATTCGTTCATGGCGTTTTGGCTGAACCGCATGTCCGCGGCAGGCGCCAGATGCCCCCGGTCAAAACCGCTGCGGTAGTAATCGTCCGGCAGGGCTGACCCGGTGGAAATAGACGGGTCAGCCGCAAAATTATTGCTGCGCCCCACCACCGCGGCTAATTCTTCACGGGTAAGCTCGTAGGCGACCCATTCCGAAAGCTCATAGGAGTCCCGATAACAGAAGGTAAACCCCTCGTAAGTATGGATTTCGTGGTCAACAGCCGTATCATTCCCCGGACAAATCGGAATTTCCGCGTGGGGCGGGAATTCCGGCGTTTGGGCCGCAAGAATTCGTGGGAAAACAACCAAAACGAACAGGGCGAACCAAACGCGCCAAAAGGCTTTACACTTATTGTCCATAGATTTAAATGGCAATCAATTCGTATTTCCGCGTCCCAAGCCCCAGTTTCTCACCCTGTTCCAGTTGGCTAATCCAGTTGGTTGCGGGATGGGTGTCGATAAAACGGTCATTGCTGGTTTGGGGCATTTCCGAAAGCCAAGAACCAGGCAGCACGGGCTGCTTATTCACCGCGTCCACACAGGCCTGGTCAAGAGCCACGGGGTTAAAGGACGCGAACATGCCCACATCGGGAACAATAGGCGCGTCATTTTCTCCGTGACAATCGCAGTTTGGTGACACATCCATCACCAGGCTGAGGTGAAAACAAGGACGGCCCCGGACAACCGCCGCGGCATATTCGACTATTTTTTTGTTGAGGATGTCAAAGGCCTCATCGCCCGCGGGTTGTACCGCATCCCTGGGACACACCCCGATGCACCGTCCGCAGCCGGTACATTTCTCGTGGCTGATGGACGCCTTGCGATTGGCAACCGTGATAGCGTCGTGGGCGCAATTCCGGTTACACGCCCCGCAGCCGATGCACAAGGAAGGTTCAACGCGGGGTTTGCCGCTGGAATGCATTTCCATCTTCCCTGCCCGGGAACCACAGCCCATGCCGATATTTTTTAAGGCTCCGCCAAAACCAGTGGCTTCATGCCCCTTAAAATGGGTAAGGGAAATAAAAATATCCGCGTCCATAATGGCGCGCCCGATTTTTGCCTGTTTTACATAGGTTCCGTCAGGAACAGCCACCAGGGTTTCATCAGTACCCTTCAGGCCGTCGGCAATGAGTATGTGGCAGCCTGTTGAAAACGGAGAAAAACCGTTTGCGTAGGCTGCGTCGAGATGATCCAGGGCGTTTTTTCTGCCCCCCACATACAGGGTGTTGCAGTCGGTCAGGAAAACCTTGCCTCCCTGTTCTTTGACAATATCCACGATGACCCTGGCAAAATTAGGCCGCAGAAACGCCAGATTGCCCGGCTCGCCAAAATGAATCTTTATGGCGGTATATAGCCCGGAAAAATCAATTTTGGTAATCCCCGCTTTAATAACCAATCGTCGCAGTTTTTGCAGCAAATTTTCTTCCAAGGTAGCGCGGAAGGTGGTAAAATACACCGGCGACTTTTGTTCATTCATAACAAACTCCTCGAACATGTTTTGGGCAGTATAGCGAATAGGACATCCTACGTCTATTACTTCATATCGAATTTTTCAACCAGTCTGCTTCGCAGCAGTTTTGTGTCATCGTCATCAAGGCCCAGTTTTTGCGACTGGTCTAGTTCACGGAGCGCTTCCTGATACTCGCCGAGCTGATACTGTGCCAAAGCTTCCCGGTAATGCACATGGGCCTGGAAGGGATTTATGGCCAGGGATTTTTCAAAATAGCCCAGCGCACCCTCATGGTCACCCAGCAGACTCCGCACAATACCGCAATAATAAAAGGAACGGAAATTATCCGGGTCATGGGCAACGCTGGTGGAAAAATCTCCAAAGGCTTCGTCATACTTACTTTGAGAAAAAAATGCCATCCCCCGATGTTTGTGAATTACAGACAATACCATTTTGTTCGGCGGCGGGTCAAACTGAATGATGCGGGTATAAATTTCGATGGCCCGCTGATAATCCGCCGTGTTGTGCGCCTGAAGGGCCTCCAGAATAAGATCGTCGATGGTACCCCGCAAAAATGGATTAACCATCGGGAGAGAAGGCAGAATTTTAGACTCTTCCGCGCTGCCGCCAAGCATTTCATGGGTACTGTCGTCAGCCCGGCCATAGAAATTCTGCCTACGATAGTCCAGTTCCCGGTTGAGTTTATTCTGGTAATCCCTGATTTCCTGGAATACGATATCCGCCAGGTTCAGGCTGGCATTAATCGATGCCAGTTTTCGGCGGAAGGGCAAATCAAAGGGAGAAAACTCCGACTTGTATACCAGTTCGTGCTCAACCTCTGCCCATGCATCCTGTAAGATAGTACGAATCTGTACCTCACACACCAGGGCGTCCATATTGATGAGGACGGTTTGCCCAAATTCCGGTCTGTTAATTTCATCAATTATTTCCTTTGGAATATTCAGTAAAAGATGGATGGATTCATAAGAAAACTCCGAAACCTTCCGGCTTGCCCCTTTGCGCTCAATTTCCACCACCTGAAAAGCCGCCGAAATTTGGCGTACCACGGTCTCCAAATCCTCAAAAAACACGCACACCACCCGGATACCAAGCAGGTCTGTAATAAGCGGCAATTCTTCTGAAGTTGCCGCAGCCTGAGACTTAACTCGGAGCAATTTTTTATAATAGCCGGGAAAATTTTTTACCCTGGTTTTATATCCCGGCTGAGAAGAAAGGCATACCGTATCTTTGATTTTTTGCTGTATCGCTTTGTTCATATATTCCAAAGCAGGCAAGGCTGTTTCATACCGGGCATGGATTTTTGCCCGATCGGGAAGTTCGAAAATTGTTTGATTTGGCTGGACAATCATTTTTTCAAAATAACATGAAAATAAAAAAAAAGCAATCAAAAAAAGCCGCCCCGAAGGGCGGCCAATTATTAATATAGTACTGTGTCTACTGTGCCGCCGGCTGACCCTGCTGTTGATTATCCAAGTCGATAAAATTCGTTTCCGCGGCAATCTTCTCTTTTTCCGCATTCAACAGAATCTGCTTTGTGCCAAAATTTGACATTTCAGCGGTTTGCTTTTTTTGCTCCTCATCGGTAATAATATGCCACGCATCTTCTTCCGCAATATCTCGCACCGGATTAAGAACCGCCCTGTCATAAATAAGCCGCACATCACCGAAATAACTGATAAAATCTCCACCGGGCTTGCTGCCATCCTTTACAACCTGAAAACCCACAAATTTCACAAAAGGCAATTCAGTGTTCGGATACAATGGCGACGGGGTTCCATTATTGCGCGCCCGGACATCGGAAATATAAGCCGGATTCTTCCAGGAAATAGTTTTCCAGCCATCAAACTGCAAACTACCCATTGGATAACGCCGTTCAACACCCTTGTCATCTTTAAGAATCACGAACAAACTATAAGGGAACAAATTACCCATTACCCGCACGGCGATCTCTTTAATTACCCCAACGTTTTTGACAACACCATATCCGTCTTCAAACTTGGTCTTTGCGAGTTCTTCACCTTGTGCATCTGCTTGTTCAGCCAAAGGTTCGAAAGCGGGGATTTCAAAAGGTGGAACAATCCGGGCGCTGGCATTCGCTGAATTATTCTGGAAAATAATTCGTACCCCCATGACACTTGTACCCGGGAAATATTTTGAATTATCCCGAACCACAACTGACCGCACCGTATTTTTCACAGCGCCGTCAATACTCTTGGCAGATGAGTTGAGTTCAACTGCCCAATTACCGAGAGCCAAAGATGTCAGCATTGCCGCCTTGTTCTCATCAGTATACGAAGTTGGCGCCGCAACAGAATAATCCATGGTAGTCCGCGAATTCTGATCGTCGCTGTCCTCAGTCAGCAATGTAAAATCAATGAGTGTCGACTGATCACCGAACGCAAAAGTAACGGCAAACAACAACACCATGGCCAATAAAACGAAAGTCTTTTTCATATAAAAACTCCTTTTTCCCTTGGATGAAATAATTGAAACTATTATCCATTACCACGCAGATTTTGTCAATAGCTTTTCAATGCGTGTATTCATTTTTTTTTAAAATTATTGCAAATTGGGCCTCTTTCAAAACCTTTGAAGAGTTATATAAGCTAATATGGATACATGGGACAGAGAATAATAATCAGGGTGTATTGTAAAAAAGTAAATCCTATGCTACAAGTAAAGCATAGTATCACAGGATAAACGAAATAATAAGGAGTAACGTATGGCACACCCGTACAAAGATTTTGAACCCAAATGGTATCAGGGAGAAGTTCCCGCCAATTCGTACCGCTCGATTTTCAAGTGGGGGGCGCCCGACAGGATCAAGGCGCCAAAAGAGGCGCTGTACAAGTTGTTAAGAAATCAATTTGGCCTTGAGGATGACGCGTTCAAAGAATACAGCGAAAACCTAGGCCTGGATCAGGTCAAATTCGACAAGCCCAGTACCCTCAAGCCGCAGCAGATTGAAAAATTCAAGGCCATGGTGGGCGCGGAATTTGTGCGTACCGACGACTACGCGCGGCTTTCTGTGGCCTACGGCAAAACCATGTACGACCTCATGCGCCTGCGGAACAGGATTGTGGAAAACGTACCCGACGCGGTGATCTATCCCGACACCAAAGAGCAGATTGCACAGATTGTCTCCTACTGCGCGGCGGAAAAAATCCCCCTCTATATCTACGGCGGCGGCTCGTCGGTTACCCGCGGCGTGGAGTGCGTCAAGGGAGGCGTGTCCCTGGATATGCGGCTGCGGTTCAACAAGGTGATTCGCTTCAACGAGATTGACCAGACCATCACCGTGGAGGCGGGCATGAGCGGGCCCAAACTCGAAGAGACCCTCAACAACGCGCAAAAGCTGTTCGGCGCGGCGCGGGCCTACACTTCCGGCCATTTTCCCCAGAGCTGGGAACATTCCTCGGTGGGCGGCTGGACCGTAACCCAC
>JAITOJ010000123.1 GCA_031290005.1 Treponema sp.
GCCAAGGAAGAACTGGTGGAAGTGGTGGACTTTTTGAAGTCCCCCAAGAAATATACCGACATCGGCGGCAAGATTCCCAAGGGGGTGCTCCTGGTGGGGCCTCCGGGAACCGGCAAGACCCTGCTGGCCCGGGCGGTTGCCGGAGAGGCGGGGGTTTCCTTTTATCGTATCTCTGGCTCTGACTTTGTAGAAATGTTCGTAGGCGTGGGGGCCAGCCGGGTGCGCGACCTGTTCAAGACCGCCCGTGACAAGGCCCCCTGCATCGTGTTCATCGACGAGCTGGACGCCATCGGCAAGAGCCGGGTGAACTCGATTAACAGCAACGACGAGCGGGAACAGACCCTGAACCAGCTTCTGGTGGAAATGGACGGCTTTGACAATTCATCGGGGCTGATTGTCCTGGCCGCCACCAACCGGCCCGACGTGCTTGACCCGGCGCTGCTCCGCCCCGGACGGTTTGACCGGCAGGTGGTGGTGGACAAGCCGGACGTCAAAGGCCGGGAGGCGATTCTCAAGATTCATTCCAAGAACGTCAAACTGGGGAATGAAGTGGACCTTTCTTCCGTGGCGCGGACCACTTCGGGCTTTTCCGGGGCGGATTTGGCCAACATCATCAACGAGGCGGCGCTCCTGGCGGTGCGGGGCGGGCGCAAAGCGGTGACTATGCCCGACCTGGACGAGGCGGTGGAAAAAACCGTGGCGGGCCTCCAGAAAAAGAGCCGGGTCATCAAGGAAGAGGAACGCAAAATCGTTGCCTTCCACGAAACCGGCCACGCCCTGGTTGCCGCCTTTACCGCAGGGGCGGACAAGGTGCACAAAATCTCGATTATCCCCCGCGGCATGGCTGCCCTGGGCTATACCTTGCAAATGCCTGAAGAAGACCGGTATCTCCGTACCGCGGACGAACTTTTGGGCGAGGTTGATTGCCTCTTGGGGGGCCGGGCCGCGGAACAAATTGTGTTTGGCAGGATTTCCACCGGAGCGGCCAACGACATTCAGCGGGCCACGGACATTGTGCGCCGCATGATTACCGACTACGGCATGAGCAGCCGGTTCGAGAACGTGGCTTTGTCAAAACACGGCGCCGGTTACGGCGGGCCCCAGGAACCCCAGCTTGTCCGGGAATACGCGGAAGCCACCCAGCAGTATATCGACGACCAGATTGCCGAGCGAATCAAAGAACGGTATGAAAAGGTAATAGGCCTGCTTTCGGGCAAGCGGCAACTTGTGGATTATATCGCCGAGCGGCTTTTGGAAAAGGAAACCATTGATGAAAGGGAATTTCAGGAAATTCTGAAAGCGGAATCAACGTTAACAGAACGGGCGGCGGAGGTCGAATGAAAAAAATCGCTTTTTGTGTGGTTTTTTTGTTATCCCTTATTTCTTCTGGTTTTGCGCAAAATCAGATACTTACCGCGGCGGCTTTCTTCAAGACGGTATCTGATTCATACGGTACTATTCGGGATTACGAAGCGGTGATGGATATTTCCGTGGGGCGCACATCCATGTCCGGGCGGGTGTCCTATAAAAAGCCGGAACTGCTCAGAATTGATTTTACTAACCCCAGAGACCAAGTTATCGTATATAACGGGGATATGCTCACCATATATCTTCCCGGCAGTACGGCCACCATGAATCAGGCCGCTTCTGGCAACCGGGGGGCGAACTTGGCCACTTCACAGGGCCTGGGCCTCATGAGCCGGTATTACAGTGTCTCCTACGAAACCGGTCCGGAACCTGTGCCTCTGGAACCGGATTCCGGTGAAATGGTAATCAGACTGCTGCTTTCCCGCAAGAATATGTCTGAGGAATTCAGAACAATTAAGCTGTCCATTGACCCTGTTTCCCTGTTGATTCGACGGGTTGACGCGGCGGCCCGGAGCGAGGTGTTTGTGTTTTCCTTTTCCGGATACCGGCTGAATCAGGGGATACCTGACCAGCGGTTTATCTATGACCCCCCGGCGTCGGCAAACGACTATAATAATTTTCTTTTTGCGGAATAGGAATTTATATGGAAAGCTACGGTAATTTGCTGAGAATGGCCAGGGAACAAAAAAATCTTGACGTTGAAACCGTGGCAAGAGAGACTTCAATTCCTTCTTATTATATTGAAGCCCTGGAAATGGAGCATTTCGATAAATTCCCCGGAGAAGCTTATTTTGCCGGATTTCTCAGGAATTATGCCGAATATATTGGTCTTGATAACGCCTACCTGTTTTCCCTGTTTCGGGCCAAGATGATTCAGGCAGCGCCAGTGCCCGACGCGCTTTTGAAGCGGGACAGGCCGTGGTTTGTCCTTCCTCTTATTGCGGTCGGGGCGTTGGCGCTGTTGGCTGCTTTGGGATATGGGGGAGTTGTTTTTCTTAAACCAGTGTTCGAACGCATAGTGGCCGCAAAGGCGGTGCCTGAGAAAAGTTACAATGGTACGGTATACCGCCTGAATTCTGAACCTTTCAAACGCCGGGTGTATGTGGGGGATTCCATTATTATTCCCGCAAATTTGACCAAGAATGGCGAAAAAGATATTACGATTGAGGTTTCCAATACCCTTGCGTCTCTTTTGCTTAAAACTCCTGTGGGCGAGCAGCGCGTGGAATTGGGCGAGGAACTGGAACTGGATGTGGGCGGCACAGGAAACGCGGACATCATCGTGTTTGTGTCGGATATTTCAAATACCGATATATCCAGAGGCGCGGAAATTCGGGCGTTGCTGAAAAACGTTACCCCTGGCGCAAATTCCGCGATTTCTGACGCTCCGCCGGGCGGTTCCGTATCCCTGGTTGTTCTGGAAGATACCCGGGCCTATCCTTTTACTCTGCGGGTCAACTTTCGGGATATGTGCGTGTTCCGGTATCAGGCGGACAATCAGGGTACAATTGAAGATTTGTTTTCAAACAATGCCCTGGTTACCATCCAGGCGAATAACGGTATCCGGCTTTGGCTTTCCAATGACAATGCCGCGCGACTGCAGATTATCGCTGACGGCAAAAGTTTTGACCTGGATGTGGACAAGGTAAGCCAGGTGGCGGTGCGGGATCTCCGGTGGATACGGACGGCTCCTGTGGCGTACCAACTGGTGGTTATTGAAGTTGATTAAGTTTTTTCTTGACCAGCACGGATGCGCAAAAAATCAGGTTGACGGTGAACTGCTTATCTCCTATCTTGAAAAAGCTGGCTATGTTCAAACCAGCGACCCAAACGACGCGGGCCTCATTGTGGTGAATACCTGCGGGTTTATCGAGAGCGCAAAAAAGGAATCCCTGGATTCCCTCATCCGCGCCCGTCGGGATTTTCCAAAAGCAAAAATTGTGCTGGCGGGCTGCCTTGCGGAACGCTACGCCGGAGTCTTCGCCGGCTCTTTAAGCGAAGCGGACGGTATCTTCGGTAACGGCGACTTGGCACAAATAACGCAAACCGTGGAGTCCCTTTTTGCCGGGAAGCGCCCGGTCGCATCTCCGCCTCAAACGGGTGTTTCTTCCGGCGAACGGCGGTCACTGCTGTCCCTGCCCGGTTCGGCCTACGTGAAAATCACCGAAGGCTGTGACAATTGCTGCTCCTTTTGCGCCATTCCCCTGATTCGCGGCAGTTTGCGGAGCCGTTCTATCCCGGACATCATTGCCGAAATCCAGGGGCTTCTGGCGCGAGGCATCTTTGAAATCAATCTGGTGGGTCAGGATTTGGCGGCTTTCGGCACTGAAGGCGGCAATGTCTGGGAATCCCAAGGGCACAGTCCGCTTGCCTCGCTTCTGGATGCGGTTTCCAGCCTGCCGGGGGATTTCTGGCTCCGTCTGCTCTACATCCACCCCGACCACTTCCCGCTGGATATTCTGGACTGCGCCGCCAAAGACCAGCGGATTCTGCCCTATTTCGATATTCCCTTTCAGAGCGGGGACGACCGGATTCTCCGGGCCATGAACCGCGCTCAAACCGCAGAAGACTATGCGCGCCTGGCGGACACCATCCGACAAACCCTGGGTACGAGAAATACCCGCCGTCCTGTGCTCCGCACCACGTTTCTGACAGGTTTTCCCGGCGAGACTGACGAAGAAGCGGAGCGCACCGAAGCGTTTTTGCGCCGTATTCAGCCCGACTGGGCAGGGGTGTTTGTGTATAGCCGGGAGGAAGGGACTCCCGCGGCCCGCCTGAAACCCCAGACGCACAAAAAGATTGCCAAAGAACGCGCAAAACGGTTAGAAGAGCTTCAAGCCCAAATCACCCGCGAACGGTTATGCGCGTATACCGGCACGGAGCAGGAAGTCTTGATTGAAGAAGTCATCCCTCCGGTCGGAGAAAGCAGCGGGGGCTTTGCCATCGGCAGGGCTTGGTTTCAGGCGCCGGAGATTGACGGCAGCGTGGTGGTCAGTTACGATACGACGGACAAAGATGCAACGGAAGCGCTGACGCCCGGAAAGCGGGCTATTGTGAGAATTACCGGTTCAAGCGATGTTGACTTGCAAGGGGATGTCGTGTGAAAGGTGTATTCTGCAAATATGTTTTACCCCGCGCAGTCCACATCTAGTTCCGACAAACGCTGACGGATGATTTCTTCAATATCAGATAAAATGCATTTATACAATGTATCGACCGAAGTAATCGTGTTGGTTTTTACAGAAAACAATTTATATGAATCAATCCGTAAGGCTCCGGCTATTTTTTCTATCATTGGCGCGGAAGGAAATTTTCTACCCAATTCAATCATGGCAATATAATTTGTTGACGAGTTAATTTGTTCCGCCAATTTGCTTTGTGATAATCCCAACATCTTTCTGTGTAACTTTATGTTTGACGCCAATACCTGTTTAATATCCATTGCCACCCCATTAGATAAGTAAAACATTGAACAATAGGTATTGACAATTATCCTACATTCAATATACTGATTATCCATAGGATAATATTCAAAATGATGAATGTTGAGAAACCGGCCATCGATATTTCACTGGTAGTTCCCTGCTTTAACGAGGAAGAAGTATTGCCTGAAACTGCAAAACGACTGGCGGAAAAAGTTGAATCTCTTTGTGTCGCGCGTATTATTTCTGAAAATTCCAAAATTGTTTTTGTTGACGATGGTTCAACGGACGCGACATGGCAATTGATTGCCAGTTTTCATACGAACAATCCTAACCGATTTGCCGGTATTAAATTAGCAAAAAACAGGGGACACCAAAACGCTTTGCTTTGCGGC
>JAITOJ010000004.1 GCA_031290005.1 Treponema sp.
GCCAAGCGCGGCCAGCTTTTTACCAAGTTTATCAAGGAAATTTCCATTGCGGCCCGGATGGGCGGCGGCGACCCCGGGGCCAATCCCCGGCTCCGCACGGCTATTTTGAAGGCCCGGGCGGCAAACATGCCCAAGGACAATATCGAGCGGGCAATCAAGAAGGGCACCGGCGAACTGGGAGCGTCCATCTTTGAGGAACTGGTCTACGAAGGCTACGGGCCCGGCGGGGTGGCCATTCTGGTGGAAGTCCTCACGGACAACAAGAACCGCGCGGCCGCCAATGTGCGGAACATTTTTTCCAAAACCGGGGGCAATCTGGGCGCCACCGGCTCAGTGGCGTATATGTTCAAGCGCAAGGGCGTTATCGAATATGACGCGGAAGCGGTGAGCGAGGATGCCGTCATGGAGGCCGGGCTTGAGGCCGGCGCCGAGGACATAGCCGCGGAAGACGGGGTGATTACCGTGACCACCGACCCCACCGAGTTCGCCACGGTGCTTGAGGCATTGCAGGGCAAGGGGTTCGAGTCGGTTTCGGCGGAGATTTCCATGATTCCCGACACCTATACCACCCTGGACGCGGAAACCACCCGGAAGGTGCTCAAGCTGGTTGACCGGCTGGAGGAAGACGACGATGTGCAGAACGTATACAGCAGCATGGATATCCCCGAAGGGTTTGAGGCAGAATAACTCATAATGGCAGTCCGGCGCGTCCTGGGCATTGACCCCGGACTCAGTTCCACCGGTTACGGCATCGTCGATTTTAGCAATAACCGGTATTCCCTGGTAACCTACGGCGTTATCAGTACCAAGGCGGGCGAACCCCACGGGGAACGCCTGCTTTGCATTTATAACCGGCTTACCGCGGTGCTCTCCGAGTTCCAGCCCACCGAGGCGGCGCTGGAAACCCTCTACTTTGCCCGCAATGTTTCCAGCGCCATTCCCGTGTCCGAGGCAAAAGGGGTGACGATTCTGTGCCTGGCTCAGCACGTCGTCCCCCTGGCGGAATACGCGCCCAACACGATTAAGCTGTCGGTCACCGGAACCGCCGCCGCCGGGAAGGAGGCCGTCCAGAAGTATGTGAAGCTGCTGCTGGGGCTTTCCAAAATTCCGGAGCCCGACCACGCGGCGGACGCCCTGGCCGTTGCGATTACCCACATCAATCAGCGGGCGCTGGGGTAGAGCGCGTACAATGGCGCTCCCATTTCTTCTTTTCCTTGCCGCGCTTGCTTGACACAATCAGCCTGTCCGGTATAAAATCTCCGAAATGAAACCGACACTCGTAATCCTTGCCGCCGGACTTGGAAGCCGGTATGGCGGGATAAAGCAAATTGACCCGGTGGGGCAGCACGGCGAAACGCTCCTTGATTTTTCCACGTTCGACGCGAAAACAAACGGCTTTGGCAAAGTGGTCTATATTATCAGAAAAGACATTGAACGCGATTTTCGGGAACGGATTTTTGACCGGGTGGCAAAGAGTTTTGACGCGCAGTATGTGTTCCAGGACCGGGAATCCCTCTTGACCCAAGCACAGAAAGCGGTGTCGGCAAACCGCACAAAGCCCTGGGGCACGATTCATGCGGTGCTCTGCGCCAGGGATGCGGTCAAAGAACCCTTCGCGGTCATCAACGCCGATGATTACTATGGCAGGAGCGCCTTTGAAACCCTTGGCCTGCATCTTTCCGGGCTTGGGCCGGACAATACGGAACACGCCATGGTCGGCTATGTGCTGGAAAATACCATGAGCAAATCCGGTTCCGTTTCACGGGCCATTTGCACCGTCAAAGACGGGTATCTGATTTCCATGAAAGAAAACACTAAAATCAGCTATGAGGGCGGGGGAATTGTAAGCCTTTTGAATGAAAAAAAAATCGTCCTCACCGGAAAGGAATGGGTTTCCATGAACTTTTTTGGCTTCGCGCCTACGGCTTTTAAAGACTTTAACGCTTTTTTTGAGGCGTTTATGGCGGAAAACAGCGCAAGCGAAAAAACGGAAGTCCTGCTCCCCGCCGCGGCCAACGAGATTGTGGCAGCGGGCAAGGGAAAAATCAAGTTTTACACCTCCCAAGAAAACTGGTTCGGTATGACCTATCCCGAAGACCGGGCGCTGGTCAAATCCGAAATAGCAAAGAAAATCGCGGAGGGGTATTATCCCCCACGGCTTTGGGGCGAGTGACAGATGGAGGCGCGGAAGTGACCAAATTGAAGCCTTTTTTTTCGCCCAAAATTTGGGGGTACGAAAAATGGACTGTCTCGTCTCATCCCCACGGTCGTTCCCTGCCTCCAGACTATGACTATCCCTTGCTGGTAAAAATAATTAGGGCCGAGGATACCCTTTCGGTGCAGGTGCACCCCGATGACGACTATGCCCGGATTCACGAACATTCCAGGGGCAAAACCGAATGCTGGTATGTGCTGGATGCAAAACGGGGGGCGTCCCTGGTCTGCGGGCTTTCCGGTTCATACAGCGCCGGAGAACTGCGGGAGGCAATCAGGGAAAACCGGCTGGATCCTTATTTGAATTCCGTTCCGGTAAAAAAAGGCGACCTTGTTTTTATTCCCGCGGGACTGGTGCACGCCATTCAGGGAGGGATCAGGCTGCTGGAAGTACAGGAATCCAGTGATATAACCTACCGCCTCTATGACTGGGGCCGGGGCAGGGAAGTGCATATTGAACAAGGCCTTGAAGTCTTCAAAAACTTGCGGCCCCAGGTAATCCGAGAGTTTTCCGGTCGGTTTGAATGTCCTTACTTTACTCTGGATACCGTAGAAGGGGAGGCGGAGCTTGCGTCTGAAGCGGATTTTGCCTTTTTTGTCTTTGGCGGCAGGGGTGAATTGCGGGGCGTGGAAACAGGGCCAGCCGTCAGGACGACGGTGGCCGTGAAGGTGCGCAGAAACGATACGGTTTTTTGTCGGAAGGCTGAAAAACTTTTTGTGAGCGCCGGTATTCGGGGCATGAAAATTACGCCCAGGGACGTATAAAATTTTGGCAGCGGGAGGAGCGGCGTTGAATTTAGAAAAAAAAATTATCATCAGCCTGTTGGCCGCTGCCATACTTCTCGCAATTTTTGTTGCCGCCATGTGGGTATATCCTGAATCCGCCTTGGCGCTGCCTGCGGCCCTTCAAGGGATTTTGCTGGTCTGTGTGTTTATTTCAGGTTTTCTGGTTTTATTCCTGATTCTGAATGTAAAACAGGATGATACGGCGGTAATCCGCGACCGGATACGCAAATTTCAAGTGGCTTTCTTTCTGGAATATTTTGAGAAGCGGGAAGAAATCAACTGGCGGAAAATCTCCTCGGATATATTGTACCGGAAAGCCGACCTCTCCAATGTGATTAAAAAGACTCTTGGCAGGCGGGGCAGGGAACACCGGGAACTGGTTGACAGACTTCTGGAAGACAGTTGGGACGAGATTTTCGCGGTTCTTGGCAGGGAACCAGGAGAATTCCATGATGATGGGGGCGCGGAGGAAGCGGAAGAGCTGGAAGAACTGCCGGAGGCCGTTTTCGATGAAATCCGGGTAAAAAAGCCTGCCTCCTGCAATTGCCTTGCCAAGACGGAAATAGCTTTATCTGACGGCGAGGAACCTGAAGAACTTATTGAAATAAACGGAAGTTCAATCTTTTTGGATGCCAGCCTGTTTGCTTCCTGTGCCGAGCCTATCGGCGTCTATGACGAACTGCTGGACATGATTGTTGAACAAGACGGGCTTTACCGGATTAAGTCGCAAAGCCCTATTCTGGATATGGAACAAGATCAGGCATTTAAGACCCTGGTTGATTCGGTGCTTGTGCCATGAGCGGAATAAAGCGTATCGCGCAGAATAAAAAAGCGCGCTTCAATTATAGCGTTGAAGAATCTCTGGAATGCGGACTTGCGCTCAAGGGAACTGAGATAAAGTCGGTCAAAGAGGGGGTTATTTCCTTCCCCGATGCCTTCGCGGAAATAAAAAACGGCGAGGTATGGCTCAAGGGGTTTCATATTGCAGAAAATCCCTTTTCTTCGGTCTTTAATCATGACCCTGACCGGCCCAAGAAACTGCTGCTGCACAAAATGGAAATAAAACGGCTCACCCGAAAGGTGGACGAAAAAGGCATGACCCTGATTCCATTGGAGTTTTACCTTAAAGATGGTCATGTCAAGGTGATGTTGGGAGTCTGCAAGGGCAAAAAACAATATGACAAACGGGCGGATATCCGCGAACGGGATGTTGAGCGGGATATGCGCCGTGAATTCAGAAAAAATCTGGAGGGCTGATGGGAAAACGCGGTTGTGCGGTTGCCAATTTTCTTTTTTTCTTTTTTCTTTTTGCTTTTGGTCAGGAAGAAAAGCTGCCGCAGACCGTGGCTTACTATGGGGCTGTCACCGATGTACCGGATGTCAATATGGTGTCCATGACTCAGGACTTGTTTTACAATCAGCTCCTTGCACTGGATACCTATACAGTGGTTGACCGCCGGGATATTATTTATTCGGATACGGTTTCCTTGTCACCGGATACTCAAAACGTTATTTTGTTTTACGCCGAGATTTTTCAGGGGGATACAGGCTGGGACTGCACCCTCCACGCGAAAGTGCCTGTTGAAAACGGCGAAGTGATGAATACAAAACATTATGATTCCTATTACCGGGTGCTTACTGACGCTAAAACCTTGCTTACCGCGGTGCTGCAGTCTCTGGACAATTTGAAGCAGGGAAGCGCGGCGGAAGCGGAGCCTGTTCCGAACAGTGCGCCAAATGGGCCTGGTACGATAATTCCGGCCATTGAGGCTTTGGCGGGAAACTGGCGCGGAGAACCTTTCGTTGACCGGGTTGTTATTCTCCGGGGGGGAAGGGGATTCGTCATTTATAAAAACGGCGCATCTATGAATATTTCGGTGAAAATTTCAGGCGATACGGTATACATTACTCAGGAAAGCAAACAAAATGCGTCGTATTTTCCTGATATTGCCCGGGACGCGGCCTTGATTATTGCCCAAACCGCTCCGCCGGTGGAGTGGTTTTTTCACCTTGACGCTCCGGGAAAACTCCGGGGCGCCAAAAAGACGGTGAAACCACTGACTTCCGCCGACGGAAAACTCTCGCCCCAGGTTATCGAAATTCCGGTAATTTGGGAACGGGAATAATCCCCTGGCGCAGGACTTTGCAGATTCCTGTGCTGATGTCCACAATAGTGGAAGGCTGATTATTTCCGCAATATCCGGCGGATACAATAAGAGGTACGGCGTCCCCGAATTCCCGAATAATATCGTCAATGGCTGTGAGAGGAGGCATCCGGCTGCGGTTCACGCTGGTTGAATAAAGGGGTTTTCCGATTTGTTTGATAACACGCCGCAGCCATTGGTCGCCGGGGCAGCGGAAAGCGGCGGTTTGTTCTGCGCCATTTGGCACTGCAAGGGATACCACCAGGGTAAGGGAGCCCGGCCATAACGCGAGCAGTTCCATCGGTACAGGCTCACCGGTATACAATCTGAGTTCCTCAGGGGATGCAATCAGCCTGATAAAGGATTTTTGTTCTTCCCGGCTTTTTAATTTCCTGATTTTTTCTTCAGTTTCGGGCACAATTCCTGAAAAACCGTAGATGGTATCTGTGGGGATAATCGCAATGTCTTCCTGTTTCAGGATTTCGGCGGTTTTTTCCGCTGAATCCGGGTCAGATTTACGTAGTATCATCGTTCACGGGGTCTCAGGGCGTTTATCAGCATAAGTACCATGAAGGTCAAGGCGCTCACGGCGACACCGGAAAGTTTGCAAATCCATTCTGGTATGCAGGCGATTTCCTGGCGTTTTAATACGGTTCCGGGGTCATAGATTGCGGAGTAACGCACCGGAAGGCCGGTTATTTTTACCAGTTTTTCATTATCATTCACATAACCCAGTTTCCGGGCATAGGAAGCAATCATGCCGGGGTCTTGTTTCAGCGCCGCGTACTCAATAGATAATTCTTTATTGAGTGAAATAATACGGCTCGTTTGTTCGTTGATTTCCCTCCGCTGTACCAGCAGTTGACTTGCCGCCCATAAACCGTCCTGTCCGCCGAACAGGGAAACAAACACATATACCGCTGTCCCCAGACATATCGCGGTTAATAATCTCATTGTTGTCATACTATTATCAGTAACGGCGGTTTTTGCTCTTTTCTGAAATAAAAAAATATGATATAATGATAAAAATGACTTTGATTGGCGGAGGTATGGAAATGTCTCAGGATGATATTAGTTACGGTGTACAGATAAAAGAACCGGTTCAGGATGAAAAGACGCGCGGCGAAGAAATGCCGGCAGAAACGATGCTGCAAAAATTAACCGCTGAAATAGCGGTTTTGCAGAAAGATATTGCTCAAATAAAACAGCGGCTTGCGGGAGATGAATCCCCATCAGTTTTTTTTAACGATAGCGCGGAAAAAGAGGGCATGGCACTGAATCTCGATGAACTGCAAAGTATTCTGGATACGGTGGAAATACAGGAACAGGCCGACGGCGACGATCTGGCAGTTTTTCCCAAAGATTTATACGTTGTTGATTTTGGACAGGAAGAAAATCCCCCGGCGGAAACAGCGCAGGAAACCGTTCCGGATGAAAAATCCCCCGAGCAGGACGTTTTTGAGAAAAGTGCGGCTGAGGAAACCATAGTTGAGTCGCAGGTGTTTGAAGTGCCGGCGGAGATCACGGAGGAGAAAATACCGGAAGAAGAACCTGTGAGGCAAGAAACAGCCGAGGTTGCCGGGAGGCCGGATGTTTCCCCATCCCTGCTTCAGGATATAAAAACGCTTCTAGCTTATCTGGATACTCTGCTCGAAAGCCTGCCGGAAAGCAAAGTCGCCGAATTCGCCAATTCAGCCTATTTTGAGACTTACAAACGGATTTTCAAGGAACTCGGATTGGCGTAGGTGCGTTTCACTTTTGCGGCCGCGAAAAATGGCCTCCCCGTTTGTTCGGCGGGTAACGTACAGCTCCATTCGTTCTATGACCCGTCGCGTGAAGCGGAGCGTTTCGCGGACCTTCAAAATCCGCCTTTTGAACCGGCGGTACTCATCGTAACCGAACCGGCTCTTTCGTATTGCAAGTCTTTTTTGGCTTGCCGTTTTCCTTCGGCGCAATGCTGGGCAATCCGCTATACCGGGGATTTTTTTGAAACCGATACACTCTGGGACAAGGTCTTGTACGCTCCGGGGAAAAATGCGGAGGCAATCGCGGCGGACTTGTTCAGCGCCCTGGGGGAAGAAAACCTGTTTGCTACGGCATTTATTTCCTGGGAACCCTCGGAGCGGGCTTTCCCGGAAGAATCCGCCGCAGCCTGGGAGGGAATACGCCTTGCCCTGTCCAAAGCCAGGGATATTCTGGGAACCCGTGAATATTTTGCCAAACGCTGGGTCAAAAACGCGGTGCGGTTTTCCGTAAGTACCGGTGTTACCGCGGAGGTTATTCGCGGGGACAGTCCGATTCTGGTTGCCGCGTCCGGGCCGTCCCTGAAAGCCTGTCTGTTGTTTTTGCGTGACTTCCGGGAACATTTTTTTCTTATCGCCCTGTCTTCCGCACTGGAAACGCTGCTCAGCTCCGGGGTCATCCCTGATTTGTGTATGTCAACTGACGGCGGCTACTGGGCAAAGGAACATCTTGCTTCTTTGAGGCGGAACAATGCCATCCCCCTGGCCTGTTCGCCGGAGAGTCAGATACCCGCTGAACTTTTCGCAAACCATCCGGTCATTCCTCTTTCCTACGGCGACGGTATTGAGTCCTTTTTGTTGGACGAGTGCGGCATACCTTCTGTTCGGGCCGAACGGAACGGAACAGTATCCGGTACGACCGCGTGTTTTGCCTTGGGGGTCACGAGCGGGGAGGTGTTCTTTTGCGGCCTTGACCTGGCGCCGGATAAAGGAACTCAGCATACCCTCTCGAATCAGCTTGATACCCAAGCCCGGACACAGGATTTCCGGCTTGCCCCCTTATCTCACCGGTACGTTGGCGCCGCGCTGTCTTCCGGGGCGCTTTCTTTATACCGGGCCTGGTTTTCTTCCCAAGGCGGCGGTTTTTCGTCCCGGTTCTGCCGCGTTTCTTCCGCGTCCTATGAGCGCCCTTTGGGAAAAATCCGCGATATTTCCCTTGAACAGGCGACAGGCCGGCTTTTGAAGACTTCCGGCTGCCGGCAGCCGAAAATCGTTTTGTCTCCCGGCGCTTCAAGCCTTGCGGATCGGATGAAAAAATTGTCCGGGGCTTTGGAGTATCTGAAAGAGGATGCTGCATCGGATATGACGCTGAAAGCGCTTTTCCCCGCCGGATATGTGCAGTGCCGCCGGGACGGGGACGCGGAAAAACGAAACTCCCTCAAACAGCAGGCGCGTCGGTTTCTTGATGAATTAAAAGTTTTTGCCCAAAAGATTCAGGAAGCCTCCGGTGTTTACTGAACTTTCCTACGGCGAACCGATGCTTTCCCGTTCCGGCCTGGCTGTTCCGGTTTTCAGGGACGGCAGGGCAATGTATTCCCTGTATGACCCCCGGAGGGACGCGGAAATTTTCGCGTCCCAGGCGGAATTAAACGAGCCGGGCTGCGCGCTGGTGGTCGGTATCGGCGACGGCTCCCATATTGCCGCGCTGCACCGCCGCTATCCCAAAACGCGCCTTATTGCCGCCGAATACAGCCGGGCGGACATTGATTTTTTGTATTCCCACTTTGACCTTTCAGAACTTGCCAAAAATCCGGCGGTCGTCTTGTGCACGATTAACGACTTGCTCCAGGCAATTCCTGATTCCTTTATCCCGGTTCTGCACGGTTCCTTCCTGGTGTTGTATCAGCGGGCCTGGCGGAATTTTCACGCCCAGGACTGTGAAAAAATAGAAGAAGCGATTTTTTTTGCCTTGGAAAAGGTAAAGAACGATTATGCCGCCCAGGGCATGTTTGGCAAAATCTGGCACCGCAATATACTGCAAAATCTGCAAACCGCTTTGACTTTGCCGCCTTGCCGGGAGCCGGTTTTCCTGCCCGTTGAGGGCGAAACTTGTATCGCGGCGGCAGGGCCAAGCCTTGACCGCGCAACCGGTATGCTCGCCGGGGAACGCTGCCGGGTTATCGCGGCGGATACTGCCTATCCCGCACTGCTGCGCCGGGGCGTTGCGCCCCTGGTGGCGTACACCATAGATGGCCAGATTCATTCGGTCAGGCATTTTATGCGTTCCATTGACCCGCGTACGGTGTTGGCAGCGGATTTGTGCTGCAATCCGGTCATACCCCGGTTATTTGCCGCCAAAGGCAACAGGGTGATTTTTACGGGGAATAGACATCCACTGTGCCGGTTATTTGCGCGGTATTTGCAGCGTTCCGGCGCTCCGGACTCCCTGCTGCCTGAAATCGACGCCGGCTCCGGCGCTGTCGCCATTGCGGCATATGATTTTGCCCGCAAGGCAGGATGTCGGCCTGTCGCTGTCTTTGGCGCCGACTTCGCCTATATCAATGGCAAACCCTATGCTTCCGGCACTTATTTTGAGGAGATGTTCCACGGGGCGTCAACCCGGATTGATACCGCTGAAACAAGATACACGGCGCTCATGTACCGGGGAAAGACCCGTACTGAAAAGCGAGAAGGCCGGCGGATTATCACGACCCCGCTCCTCGATTCTTACCGAGAGTCATTTCAAGAACTCCAAAAAAAGGTATTTGCCGGGCAAAACCCGTTTCATTCCGGCGTCTTGGCTCCATATAGTGAAGGTTTTTTTGACTGGTATTTGAAAGCCTTGAAAGAAAACCTGGAGAGGGCAAAGGAGGGAAAAGCGCCGGATGCGGAGATACTGGCTTCCTGTCTGCCCCTGGGCGCATGGAAAGCCGGAAAAAATCCTGCAAAACCGAATGTTTTTTCTATTCTGAAACTTGCATATAATCTTACGGAACGCTATACTAAAAGACAATATGAAAGCAAAAACGGTTAGAAATCTGTCGGCCGCCTTGGTATGTGTGTTTGTTTTTGCCGTTTTTATTCTTATAGGCGGAATTTTTTATTATTACCGGCAAGGACTTGAAAATGCCCAAAAAATCTTTGACGCTCTTTCGAGTACGGACTTAATCGTACCCGAAGGCGGTGCCGGATTGTCTGAAGCGTTAACCCGGAAACTGGATGAACAAGTGGCGCTCAATGAAAATCTTGTCGCGCTTTCCATACGGATTGGCAATAAGCTGGTGTATGCCAATCCCTATCCCGGCGAATTTTTTACTGCCGGAACCAACGGTATACCGGAACTTACCTCCCGCAGATGGACAGAGCGGATTTTCACCGCCTCAACCGGAAGGGCAGGAATTATTTCCGCTGCCATCTCGGTGCTGAATCCTGCTGAAATCGTCAAGTCAGCCGGGATCGCGTTTATAATGGTGTTCGCGGCTACTATCGCGGCGATTGTACTCATCGTGTATATAAAGTTATTCCCCGAAAAAATCAGAGACACTGAAACCGAGCCGCTGGATACGGATGGACAAGCAACAATCGTCAATATGGAAGATTTTAATGAAACCGCTGAACCGACTCTTTCCGGAGAGCTGGATGTCTTGGACGATGGGGAAACTGTGGGGGTTGACCAGGATACGGATGTGTTTTTTCCGGATGCTATGCCCAGTCCCCGGGGCGGGTTTTATTCCCCGGAAACCGGTTTTATGCGCGAAGAATATATCGGACAGGTTCTTGACCCAGCTCTTATCAGCGCGGCGCCGCATAATGAAGATATAGCGCTTTTAATTATTCGTGCGGCAGGCATCGACAGGATTTCTTCTCTGGGAACGGAACTGTGCGCATTAATCCTTGAACGGTTCAAATCAAAAGAACGTATTTTTGAATATAGGGCCGATGGGTTCGCGGCGATTATGCTGAATACCGATGTGGATACCGCCCTTGAGGAAGCGGAAGCCTTGTATGTCGAACTGACCGAAAAAACCGCTGCTTTGGACCCTCCGCCTGAAATCGGCATAGGCATTGCTACTAAAGCCTTCCGCACTACTATCGCCGCATCCCGGCTTTTGACAGAGGCCCGGCAGGCGATCGCCCGGGCGCTTGAGAATCCGGACACGCCGATTGTGGCGTTCAAAATCAACCCTGAAAAATACCGGGAATTTATGGAACAGGCCTCTCCCGCTTATCCGATATGACCCACGGTTTTGTTCGAGTCGCCTGCGGCAGTCCGGCCCTCGTTGTGGCGGATTGCAAAAATAACGCGTCAGCTATCATCACACATATTCAGGAAGCCGCTGACGGGGGAGCCTGTCTGGCTGTTTTTCCCGAACTTTCCATTACCGCCTATACCTGCGGCGACCTTTTTTTGCAGCGGAAACTCCAGATCGAAGCCGCCTGTGCCCTGGAATTGATTGCGGAACAAACCGCTTCCAGGGACGTCATTTCCGTGGTTGGCCTGCCCGTGGCGGCAGGCAGCGCTCTCTATAACTGCGCCGCCTTTTTGTATCACGGCGCGGCGCTGGCCCTGGTCCCCAAAACCTATATTCCCAATTACAGCGAGTTTTACGAGGCCCGCCATTTCGCCTCCGCGCCCCAAAATGGACAGGCCGCGGGCATCACAGACGGACGCGTGTTCCTTTCCGAAAAATTTCCAACGGTTCCCTTTGGCACGGATATTCTGATTGCGGACGCCAAAAACAAAGATTTTGTCATCGCCGCTGAGATTTGCGAAGACCTCTGGGTTCCGTCCCCGCCGTCATCCCGGCACGCCTTGGCCGGGGCGACCGTGGTGGTCAATCTTTCGGCCAGCAACGAGATTATCGGCAAGGCGGATTACCGCCGGACGCTTGCGGCGTCCCAGTCGGGGCGGCTGGCCTGCGCGTACCTCTACGCCGACGCGGGGCAGGGGGAATCCACCACGGACATGGTGTTTGCCGGGCACAATCTTATCGTGGAAAACGGCGCCATTCTGGCGGAATCCGGGTTGTTTGCCGGGGGCCTGATTTTTGCCGACATTGACCTGGAGCGCCTGGCGCAGGAACGCCGCCGGATGACCACATTCACTCTGTGTGCGGAACGCGCCGCCCCGGCCTACCGCCATATCGGGGTGGATTTGAATCCGAAAGCGCCGGCGCTGCGGCGGTATATCGACCCCCATCCCTTTGTTCCGGCGGACAAAACCGCCCGGTCACGGCGCTGCCGGGAAGTCATCGAATTGCAGGCCCAGGGGCTGGCCAAGCGGCTTGCCCACACCCAAGCGAAAACAGCGGTCATCGGGCTTTCCGGCGGCCTGGATTCCACCTTGGCCCTTCTGGTAGCCTGCCGGGCTTTCCGAATCCGCGGGCGCGCTCATTCGGACATCCACGCCGTCACCATGCCCTGTTTTGGCACCACCCGGCGGACGCGTGACAACGCGGCGGCCCTGG
>JAITOJ010000032.1 GCA_031290005.1 Treponema sp.
GGCGAGAACGGCCACCAAAAGGCCGCGCTCTACCTTGCGGCGGACCGGAAAGGCGCGTTTGGAGGCATGACCCAGATTCAGGGAAAAGAACTGTCTTACAACAATATCCGCGACCTGGATGTGGCGTGGAAAATGGTGTCCGCCTATAACCAGTTTGCCGGGGAAGACACATACGCGGATGGCAAAGGCGTCTTTACTGCGGCGTTAAAGCACAATTCCCCCTGCGGGGCGGCGGTCGGCGTGTCCGCCTTGGATTCATACCAGCGGGCTTTTGCCTGCGACCCGGTGTCGATTTTCGGCGGCATCATCGGCATAAACGCGGTGGTGGACGAAGAAGCGGCCACGGAAATAAGCAAGACCTTTCTGGAAGTGATTGCCGCGCCGGGTTTCACCGACGGGGCGCGCAAGGTATTTGCCGCCAAAAAGAACTTGCGGCTCATCACCGCGGCCCTTCCCGCGAATGATAGCCTGGAATGCCTGTCCGTGGCGGGCGGCCTTCTGGCGCAGTCCCGGGACGACCGGCTTTTCGAAAAATGGGAGGTGGTTACCAAGGCGCGGCCCACAGTGGAGCAGGAAAAGGAGATGGCCTTCGGTCTGGTGATTGCCCAATTCGCCAAGTCCAACGCCATCGTGGTGGTGAAAGACCGGGCGGCCATCGGTATCGGCGCGGGGCAGACCAACCGTATTTGGGCGGCGGAACAAGCCTTGGCGCGGGCAAGGGCGAACACCGAAGCGGCGGGCGCGGCCCCTGCGGAAGTTCTGGTGAGCGACGCTTTTTTTCCCTTTCGGGACTGCGTGGACAAGGCGGCGGAATACGGGATTACGGCCATTGTGCAGCCCGGCGGGTCTTTGCGGGACCAGGACTCCATTGACGCCTGTGACGCGCACGGCATCGCCATGGTGTTCACCGGAACCCGGCATTTCAAACATTAAGTCCTGGGAGGGACAGAGCTTTGATTTACTATCTGGGAACGATTTTATCACAACTGTTCGGCCCGGCGCGGCTCTTGCAGTCCTACACGGTATTGATTGTGGCTGCCCTGTATTCGGGGTTTGTTATCACTGTGCTTGCGCTGCCCAGGCTGTACCGCTTTTTGCCCTGTGACCGGGGCCGGGAGTTTGTGCCCGGTTCCGTGGCTGCCAAGGGCAAACCCACCGGCGCGGGGGTAATCTTCATCAGCTTTTTCGTCTTTATTGTCCTTATTATCGCTCCTCTGCGTCCCCTTCATCTGTGCGTTCTGGCTCTCACGGAGCTTTCTATGCTCACGGGATTTCTTGACGACCAGAGCGCCGTAAGCTGGGGGGAATACCGGAAGGGTCTGCTGGATTTGTTCCTGAGCCTGGCGGCGTCAATCGTTCTGTATTATTTTTTGTCCCGGCAAAACGACAGCGGACAGATTCAGTTCTGGTTTCCCTTTGTCGCAAAACCCATCACGGTGGCGCCCTGGGCCTATATCCTGGTGTCGGTCTGTCTGTTGTGGGGGTCGATTAACTCCACCAACTGTACCGACGGGGTGGACGGGCTTTCGGGTACCCTGGTTTTGATTGCTCTGCTCACCTTGGGGGTTATTTTTTACTTTATCATCGGCCACAAGGAAATCGCCGCCTACCTCCTGGTTCCCCACATGACGGACGGCGCGGCGTGGGGGCTTATCACGTTCACCCTGGCAGGGGCGCTCATGGGCTACCTGTGGCATAACGCCTACCCCAGCCAGGTCCTTATGGGGGACGCGGGCAGCCGCGCCCTGGGCTTTTTCATCGGGATCTGCGTCCTGGTGACGGGAAACCCCTTTCTGATTCTCGCCACCTCAACGATTATTTTCATCGACGGCGGACTGGGGCTGGTGAAGCTCTTTGTGATGCGGTTCTTCAAAATCCCTTTCCTGACCAAAATCCGCTTTCCCCTGCACGACCATTTCCGGCACAATTACGGCTGGTCCCCCACCCAGGTGCTACTCAAGTTCGTAATTTTGCAAGTTCTGGTGTCCGTTGCCCTGCTGGGTATCTTCTTTAAGGTGCGGTAAGCGGACGCCAAGAATCAGAAACAAAGATTTATTTTGACAAAAATTCAAAAAATGTCGAAACCCTGTTGACACATTTTATAAGAATATGATATAGTAAACGAAAATTATCTCATGAGGTAGAAAAATGGCAGTTCCAAGAGCAAAAACGTCAAAGGCGCGAACCCGCCGCCGCCAGGGCATCAATATGAGATTGACAGCGCCCCTTCTGGTGGAGTGCGGAAACTGTGGCAATTTGACAATGCAGCACCGCGTTTGTCCCAAATGCGGATTTTACCATGGCAGACAGGTGATTACGCCTGTAAGTAATGTATAAGTAAGGAGACATCAAATGGATGAATTGTTTGAGAAAATGCGAAAACTGATTGCAGAAAAACTCGAAATCGACGAATCAAAGATTACGATTGATTCTTCTTTCCGCCAGGATTTAGGCGCCGACAGCCTAGACACCTACGAAATGGTCTACGCTATTGAGGAAGAGCTGGGAGTCAGCATTCCTGATGAAAAGGCCAATGAGTTTGAAACAGTCCGCGATGCCTACGATTTTATCAAATCGCAGCAGAAGTAACGTAACACAAATGCAATTACGCATATTTGCGTAATTGCATAACCTTCCTTTAGAATTTTGAATTTATGTTAAAAAAAAACAGTTTTCTTTTTTTCAAACGTGACAAGATTTCCCCGGAACGAAAAGCACTTTTGGTGAGTTTCGCCAAAGGTTTGGCAATCAAATTCAGCGATATTTGTCTGCTTGACCTTGCTTTTCAGCATCGTTCGGTTTCCAATGAGCAGGCCGGAAAACATGAAAATAACGAGCGGCTTGAATTTTTAGGAGACTCGGTACTCGGCATGTGCGCCGCGACATATTTATATGAATTCCTGAAAGACAAACCTGAAGGAGATTTATCAAAAATCAAGTCTGTCGTGGTCTCCGAAGTGATTCTGTCCCAAATCGCTCTGGACATCGGAATTGACCGCTGTCTATCCCTGGGCAGAGGAGAGGAACTTACCGGAGGCCGAAAAAAAAAGGCTATCCTTGCCGATGCCTTGGAGGCGATTATCGGCGCGTACTATTTGGATGCGGGTTATGCTGCTACGGAAAAACTGGTGCGCGTTCTGCTTGTCCCGGAAATTCTCAAAGTACAGGAAAACCGGTATGCGGTGGATTGCAAATCCCTTTTACAGGAATTTTACCAGAAACACTATAAACAGTGCCCGGTATACAAACTGGAAAAAATGATTGGCCCGGAACACGACCGGACTTTTTTTGTTTCCGTTCATTTGCAGGACGCAGTCTATGGACCGGAAACGGGAAAAACCAAAAAAGAGGCGGAACAGGCAGCGGCCCGTTCGGCGAGTCTTACCCTGGGTCTCCTGAAACAATGATTAAGCAATGATTTTCCGGCAATTTACCGCCGGCCCGGATGACGAAGGAAGGCGGTTTGATACAGTAATCCGTAAACTAACCCAAGGCGCGAATCTTTCCGGCGCCGGACTTTCAGGTATTTATTCCGCAATCAGAAAAGGCGTTATCAAGCTCAACGGCAAAAAAGCGGCCCCGGACGCGCGGGTACACCCAGGGGATTATATTGAAACAGCGGAATTTTTATTTTCCGCCAGTGAAGAACAGAACGGAACAGTAGCGGCAATAATTCCCTGCCAAATCGAAACGCTTTTTGAGAATAATACGATACAGGTATTGAACAAACCCTACGGCGTACCGGTGCAAGGAACAAAGCGCGAGAGCGGAATTGCGGGGTATTGCAGACAAGCTTTTGAAGCGCGGCGCGGAACAGAGGGAAATACGGCGTCTCTTTCGTTTGTCCCTGCTCCGCTCCATCGTCTTGACCGGGAAACGACCGGTGTTCTGGTCTGTTCCCGGAGCCTTGAAGGGGCACGGTGGTTTTCCGCGGCTCTCCGGGGTCATCAGGTTCGAAAGGTATACCTGGGGATTACTGAGGGCACGTTAGCTGCCCCGGAAGTCTGGATAGACTGTTGCGACGGCAAGAGCGCAAAGACCAGCGTAATCCCTCTGGGGCACGGCATGTATCAGAAAATCTGCGTGACCTTTGCGGCATTTGACATCGAGACCGGTAGAAAACATCAAATCCGTTCGCATTCCAGCCGGCATGGTTTTCCCTTGTTTGGGGACACGCGGTACGGCGGCAGGGCGATTCACCAGGCACAGGGTTATTACCTCCACGCCTGGAAGCTGTGGTTTCCCTCTGAACGGCCTGAGGGCATACCGGCTCTGGTTACCGCTCCTGTCCCGGTCGCATTTAGAATTATGCTGGACAAGTTCTTGGTAAATTTTGAGGCAGTAACTTATAATGTTTAGAATGCGAAGGTTCCAGAATATTTTGCTTATTCTCAAGGGAATCACCACCTATGCGCTGGTTGGTGAAAGCGGGACGGGAAAAAGTTTCCGGGCAAAACTACTGGCACAAAAATACGGTATCAACGTGATTATTGATGACGGACTTTTAATCCAGCAGGACAAAATTATCGCGGGGCATTCGGCAAAACGGGAAAAGACATACATGGGGGCGGTGCGGACTGCTCTTTTTGACGATAAACAACAGCGCGACCAGGTGGCCAAAACGCTGCAAAAAATGAAAGTAAAGAAAGTGCTGATATTGGGTACTTCTGACAAGATGGTGCAGAAAATAGCCATGAGACTGCAATTGCCCGCTCCCGCAAAAATTATCAAAATCGAGGAAATCGCGACCAAAGAAGAAATTGAGCAGGCCCGGCGAACCCGCGCGATCGAGGGCAAACATGTGATTCCGGTGCCCGCTGTCGAAATCAAACGAAAATATCCGCGCATTTTTTACAATGCGGTGCGGGTATTCCGCAAAAACCGGGCCGGACTGAATACCGCAAAGACTTTCAAGCTCTACGAAAAATCTGTTGTCCGTCCGGAATTTTCGCGGAAAGGGGGAATCCTCATTTCCGAGGAAGCTCTGTCCCAGGCAGTTAACCTGTATGTCAATGAATATGACCATCAGGTTATCATCAAAAAACTCACCATAAAAGCCAGCGCTCAGGGGTATCGTATCGTTATTACGATTGATGTGCCTTTTGGAACTCAGCTTACCGGTAAAATCCACAATTTACAGGAATATGTGGTGGACAGTATCGAACGTGATACAGGTATTCTCCTTGAAGAAGTCAGTATCATTATTGATAAGATTCGGCAGGAGGAGGGAAAAAAATAAATGCGACTATATTGGAGGTATAACTATGGCAGAGCGTAAATTCAACTTTTTGTATACGGTTCCGTCCAGCGCGATTGATGGGATCTGTGGTATGACGCCCTTTTCGTTCATGTGTCTGGCCCAGGATTTGGCTTCCTATCATTACGGCACAGGAGGTCTTTCCATTCCCCATTTGCAGAAAAGAGGCATGACCTGGGTGCTCATCAAACAGCATTTTGAAATTGACGAGTACCCTCTGTGGCTGGATGAGCTTACCCTCAGCACCTGGGCAAAAACGCCTTCCGGCTTGCTCTGTCCCCGGAATTTTTCTTATTCCTATGTTCCGGGCGGCAAAAAGGCTTCGATCGACGCGGCTCTGGGCATTTCTGACCGGCAGATTCCCCAGCGGGAAACACCTTTTGCGCGGGGCGTTACCACCTGGATGGTCTTGGATATGAATACCGGAAAGCCGGTCAAGCCGGTTCCCGCATTATTCGGAACGCTGCCCTTTTGCGAGGAAGATGCCCTGCCCCCGGTGTTCCCCCGATTCGCCTTTCCTGTGGGTGTCCAGGACATCAAACAAATGCCTTTCTCGCCCGTCATCACTGACATTGACATGAATGACCACGTGAACAATTTGAATTATGTGCGCTGGATTTTGTCGTTTATGCCGGAACACATCTACGCTGCCCGGCGCATCAGTGTGCTGGATACCTACTTTATCGCTTCCGCCAAGCTGGGGGACAATCTTGTGTGCAAAACCGCTGTTCTGGCGGACAATGCGGGGACAGAGCTTGCTGTGAATATACCAATTGAATGTGTGCACAGCATTATCCGGGTGACCGATGGGGCGGAATTGTTCCGCGCCCGCACTATCTGGAAAAACACGGCAGAGATGTGCCGGGAATTGCAGGTTGAGTAAGCGGGAAATGGCCGCGGATTATTTTTTTCGGAATTTATAAAAAAAATTTGTCAATTTTTTTGTAAATTTTTAGTGTAAATGCTTGACAAAATAAAAAAGAGACGCTACATTTAGCGTACTTTAAGATGCAGTCGCATTAATACTGGGAGGTAAATATGACAGCAGTACGATCTATATCCGCTATTGATACAGAGATTGCGGATACCAAAGAAGCCCTGGCAAATGTGAAGGGAACAGAGACCGAAGTATACGCCCGCATTGTGGGGTATTATCGGTCGGTCCGTAACTGGAACAAGGGCAAGCGGGATGAGTTCAATCACCGGAAGTTGTTTTCCTGCGGATGCGGCGATGCCGCTGAAACCGTGGAGCCGGTGATTGAGTTTAAGCCCAAAGCAACGGCAAAAAATAGTGCCCGGAAGGGTGCGCCACGCCGCTACGAGCTTTTCGCCCGCAGAACCTGCCCGAATTGTCCGCCGGTAAAGGAATTCTTGACCCACAGCGGCCTGGAAGGAAACGTTATTGATGCGGATACCGAAGAGGGGTTCAGCAAAGCCCGGGAACTGGGTGTTTCAAGCGCCCCCACGGTTATCCTGTACGATGACCGGGGAAACCTGACCGGTAAAGCTCACAACGTAGCGGAACTTTCTGCCTTTTTGGGTACAGAACGCATTGCCGTGTAATGTCCGGCAATGACGAAATCCCGGCCCGGATAGGCGCACTGGTAAAAACGAGTCTAGTGGACTATCCGGGAAGGGTTGCGGCTGCGGTTTTTTGCCGCGGCTGCAACCTTCGCTGTCCCTACTGCTACAATGCGGAGTTAGTGACCGGGGCACTCTCTGATGACGAGGCGGTTACTGTCGATCAGATACTGGCCCATCTGGAAAAACGAAAAAATGTACTGACAGGTTTTGTCCTGTCCGGGGGGGAGCCTTTATTGTGTCCAGTAGCGGCGGAACTGGTTTCCACTGCCCGGAAACTGGGCTACCACATCAAGCTGGATACCAACGGAATCCTGCCCGAAAAACTCGCCGCCTTTATTGATTCCCCTGACTTGCAGCCTGATTTTATCGCTTTGGATGTGAAAACCGCGCCTGTCCGGTACGGAATGCTTGCCCCGTCCTCAGACCCCGGCCTTGCCGCGCGGCTCCTGCAATCAATCAAGCTGGTGAGCGTCCTTCCGGCGGAGCGCCGGGAATTTCGCACCGTGCTGGTTCCATCTCTGGTTACCAAAAATGACATTGCGGAAATTGCGGCGGCGCTGCCCAAAGACGCGGCGTGGAAATTCGCACCCTTCAAGCCGGGGAATTGCCTTGAGCCGTCTTATAATGAAAGTATCCTCTATAACGACAGGGAAATGGCGGAACTGGTTGCATATGCCCGAAAGTTCGTTCCCGGAGCGGAGCTGCGGTAATCATTTCATTTTTTTAGTAAAATCTATAGACTTTTGGTTAAAAGTAGGCTATATTTCTTATAGATGAAAAAACATTTTTTACTCGCCTGTCTGTTACTTTTCACTGTTTTTTCCGCTTTCGCGGGGCGATTTGATATATTCGCCGCTGTTCCCTTGGTAATCTCTGATAGTTATGAACAAACCCCTCAGTCCATGGCTGCGGGAGGGGGAATCGCGTTTTCTTCCCTGGATGCGGGGGAAACATTTGGGGTCATCCTGGGCATTGCCGCATTTCATCATCTGTTGGCAGAGCAGCTTCCTTTCACTGTTATAGATTCTGGCCCCTTGCCTGACTCAATGACCCCTTGGGGAGTTGATTTTATTCTGGGCTGTACAGTACCGTTTATAAATACCAAGTGTGTTACTTTTCCGGTGACTATTGCCTTTCATACCCGCGCAGCTTTTCTGGACAGAGCGACCCAAATGGATATCGGTATAGCGGGTCAGGGGGGATTAACTTTTTGGGGCAAAAAACAAAAAGCGGCATTTTTTATCCGGGCAAATGTATACCTGGACTTTTCCCGGTTCCTGCTTAGCTATGACGGTCCCAGCTTTGAGCGCTCCGCTTTATTGAACGCCTTCGGAGTGGTCCCTGAAATTGGATTGAGTATTCCTCTGGGCAAACAGAAAAAAGCGGCTTCTCCCAGACAAGATTTAGATACCAGCCTTTTACCGGAAGAAGAGCCGGTTGTCCCGGAAGAAACTCCTTATTCCCCGGCAAATTGATACTCGCTCAGCAAAATCACCGTGGCAGATTTCAGATTTTGGGTGGCGGTGACGACATGGGTTTCTTCAATTAAAAGCATATCCGCCGAAAATCCCGCGTCCTGAAATCCTTGTGCGAACAGGGCCAGAGCTTTGTCTTTTCCCAGCACAAATGCCGAAGTGGAAAGGGCGTCCGCCGCAAGGGATGAGGGAGACACAATTGTGACAGACAGCAGTCCGCTGTTCGCCGGGTAGCCGGTCTTGGGGTCTAAAATATGGTGATACCTGACGCCGTCCTGCTCAAAGAACCGCTCGTACATCCCAGAGGTAACCACGGTGCTGCTGCCGATTTCCAGCCGCACCACCGGACTATCGTCCGGGTTTTCGGGATCTTTGACCCCCACCCGCCATTTTTCGTTGCCGGGCTTTTGTCCATACACATAGATATTGCCTCCCAGGTCAATAATGGCTTGCCGGACTTTTGCTTTCTCGAGGATTTTCACCAGTTCATCCGCGGCGAAGCCTTTGGCAATCCCGCCAAGGTCAAGGCTCATCCCTTTTTCTGGCAAAAAAACAGTATTCGCGTCTTTGTCATACACGATTTTCCGGTAGTCCACCAGGAGCAGGCAGTCGTCGATTCCCGCTTGGGAGGGAATCCGGGGATTATCAGAGGCGATTCCCCAAAGCGCCGCCAATGGGCCGATGGATGGGTCAAAGGCGCCGCCGGTTTTCTCCGCAAAATAACAGGCAGTGTCGAGCACCGCGAGAACTTCCGGGGACACTTGCACCGGCTCGATACCGGCGTTCTGATTGATATGGGAAACCTCGGACTCCGGGCTGTGTACATCGAACATACGCTCAATGTCATTCAGGCGCGTGATGAGTTTGCCATACAGTTCATCTGTTCCTTCATCGTACACATTGAGAGAGCAGACCGTGCCCAGGGCAAAAATAGTTCTGGGCGGAGAAGCAGGGGGTTTTTTACAGGAAACCAGGATGAGAGATAACAAGCACAGGCACAATTTACCGGAAATGCTGGAATGTAACTGTTTGTGTTTGAGCATACCAAATAACCTCTTTCACATATTCTGCACGTATTCTAACAGAAGAAATCTGTTGGGTCAAATACACATGCGCCAGAATGCGGCTTTTGTAAATATCTTGACTAAATCTGAATAAAAACGTATAGTTACAAACGTCATGCAAAGCCTTCGGGTGACCGCTCCGGCAAAACTCAATATCGGCTTGCGGGTGTTGCCGGGAACACGCAACGGCTATCACGCTATCGAAAGCCTGTTTCAGATGGTTTCTCTGTTTGATACCCTGGTTATTCAATATGGGGAAGACAGGCGCGGGAGCGGCAAGGGGCGTTGTATTGTGGAATGCGGCAGTATGGCGCTGCCGGAAACCAATACCTTGACCAGGGCCTATGATAGTTTTTGTGCCCTCACGGGAATATGCGCTGATGTGGACGTAGGGCTTGAAAAACACATCCCCTCCGGCGCCGGACTGGGGGGCGGGTCGTCAGACGCGGCGGCTTTTATTAAGGCCCTGGATGCTCTGTATGAAACCCGCTTGTCTTCGGAATCGCTTATGCGAATTGCCGGGGAAGTGGGAAGCGATGTGTTTTTTTTTCTTTCTTGTGATAAAACAGGGAGCGGATGCGCGGTTGTTACCGGGCGCGGAGAGCAAGTGCGACAGATTGCGCCGCGTCAGAACCTTTTTTTTGTCCTTATCTGCCCCAAGGTTCACAGTTCAACCGAGGAAGCCTATCGCTTGATAGATGAGTACTTTGCCTCAGGAGAAACGCAAGTGTATCCTGAGTTATCCAGTTTTGAAGCGGCCTATCAAGGGCCTGTTCAAAACTGGAAGTTTATAAACAGCTTCACGGAGCCGGTCACGCGAAAGTATCCGCAAATCGCGGAAGCTATCGCCGACCTGAAGCTAACCGGTGCATTGTATACCCAAATGTCCGGTTCCGGTTCCGCTGTTTTTGGCGTTTTTGAATCTTCGATTGCAGCCCGCTACGCCGCCAGTCAACTGGCACAAAAATGGGAAAGGACTTTGCCGCTCTTTCCTGTTTAACTTTTGTGGAGGGGCTATGCAAATTACAGAGATTCGCATTCGTCAGGTTCCCGATGAGGGAAAGTTAAAGGCCTACGTAACGGTTACGTTTGATGACTGTTTTGTGGTGCACAACGTTAAAATCATTGATGGTAAAACCGGTTTGTTTATCACCATGCCGAGCCGGAAAACGTCCAGGGGCGAATTCAAGGATGTGGCTCATCCCATCAGCCCGGAATTCCGAAATGAATTGCAGGACGCAATCATCGCAGAGTATAACGTGGGACATATTGAAGAGTTCACGTCCGGTTTTGACGAGGACTAGACAAAGTTTTTAGTCCTTGTTATAATCGTAGAACTTCGCAAAGTTAGTTTTGAGAAGTTTTTGCGACGTCGCCAAGTGGTAAGGCATCGGCCTTTGGAGTCGACATCCCGCAGGTCCGAATCCTGCCGTCGCAATATGCCGTGCCTTCTATGGCAAGGCCTACAAAATATTCAGGAGTTTTATGATGGAACAAATGGTGGTGACTGGGGTAACCAGAACAGAAACGGGCAAGCGGGCTGCAAAAAAGCTCAGAAAGACCGGAAAACTTCCGGCAGTGATGTATAATTCCAGGGGGGAAGCGGTATCCCTTACGATTGATGAAGCGGAATTTTCAAGGGTATGGCGCAATTCAACCCCAACGACGCTGATACATCTGATGGTGGACAATCAAGATATGGGTATCGCCTTTATAAAGGATACCGAATACGATATTAAGACCGACAAAAGCCTTCATGTGGATTTTCACGTAATCGAAAAAGATAAGCCTTTAGAAGTTGCCATAAAGGTGCAGTACACAGGAACCTCAGCCGGGGTGCGTGAAGGTGGACGTCTGAATAATCATTACTCCCAGGTGACGATTAAGTGTCTGCCCAAAGACCTGCCTCCCCGGATTGTGGCGGATATTTCTTCCCTGGGTATTGGCGCGACCCTCCGGGTAAAAGATTTGTCCCTTGATTCGGGTATTACGGCGATTTCCGATGCCGAAACCCTTCTGGTGAGCGTGACTCCGGCAGCGTAAAGTCCTGTAGAGAGAGGTATACAAAAACCGGCCTAAAGCCGGTTTTTTGTATTATATACTTTGTCAGCAATTCGCAATTCGGGATAACAAACAGCCCGCAGGATTGCTCCCACGGGCTGGGGTGGGCGGGACTTTCAGGAGACCGCCCCGCTTTCAAACTTCACGGCAAAGTGCACGGTAGGCAAGCGCCGCAAACGTCCTGTAAGCCTTCCCGGAAACCTTGGGCAGCTCTCCGCGCCTCCTCTTCCCTCCGCCCCGCCTACGGCAACGCCGCAATAGCCGGGCTTAGAGGGCGGCTTACAACCGGCAACGCCGGTTGTAAGCTACTTGGCGCGGACGACTTGCCGCGCCTCAAGTTCTCTTTTAGTACTCCCAGTTAGCCGTTGTCGAGCTGTCCAGGTTTACCCCCATCCCGGCGGTGCTGTTTCGTTTTTTGCCGCTGCTGCTGACATACACCGCGTGTCCGTCGTTGTAGAAGGCGGTGTTTTCCGTAGAGTCGGCGGTATGCGTATTGTTGGTGTCCCCATAGATGGTGCCGCCGGTTTTGGTGAAGCTGCCGCTGTGGACATATACCCCGCCGCCGTAGGTGAAGGCCCTATTGCCGGAAATCGTGGCGCTGCCGCTCATGGTGAAGCTGCCACTGCTATACACCCCGCCGCCGGAGGAGGCCCTATTGTCGGAAACCGTGGCGCTATCGCTCATGGTGAAGTTGCTGCCGCTGCTGCCGCTGAAATACACCCCGCCGCCGAGGCCGGCAGTATTGCCGGAAAACGTAGCGCTGACGCTCATGGTGAAGCTGCCGCTGTAGACATATACCCCGCCGCCGACGGAGGAGGCTGTATTGCCGGAAATCGTGGCGTTATCGCTCATGGTGAAGCTGCGGGTGCTGCCGCCGCTGAAATACACCCCGCCGCCGCCGGAGGCTGTATTGCCGGATACCGTAGCGTTATCGCTCATGGTGAAGCTGCCACTGCCAGACACCCCGCCGCCGTCGGTTGCCGTATTGCCGGTTATCGCGGCACTATCGCTCATCGTGAAGCTGCCACTGCCAGACACCCCGCCGCCGGAGCCGGAGGCCGTATTGTCGGAAACCGTGGCGTTATCGCTCATCGTGAAGCTGCCACTGCTAGACACCCCGCCGCCGTCGGTTGCCGTATTGCCGGTTATCGCGGCGTTATCGCTCATCGTGAAGCTGCCGCCGGAGACATGCACCCCGCCGCCGTGGCCGCGAGACACCCCAACGCCGTCGGTTGCCGTATTGCCGGTTATCGTGGCGTTATCGCTCATCGTGAAGCTGCCCCTGCTATACACCCCGCCGCCGTAGGAGTGATAGGAGGAGGTGGAGGAGGCCGTATTGCCGGTTATCGCGGCGTTATCGCTCATGGTGAAGCTGCCGATGACATACACCCCGCCGCCGTAGGTGCCGTAGGAGGTGAAGGAGGCCGTATTGCCGGTTATTTTGGCGGTCCCTTTCATAGCCAGCGTACCGCCGCTGTTTACACGAACCAGCGAATCGGTATTACTGGTCCTCCCCTGCAGCGTAACGTTGTCGTCCAGCGTCAGCGTAACACCGGAACCTACGGTAAACATACTGCCGTTGCTGCTCAGGTTGACCGTCCGCTCTGCGGTAGCGCCCCTCAAGGTTACCTTTACTGTTTTACCGCTGTAGGAGAGCTCTGTTGGCGCGATGGTTTCATCCGCGTTAAGTTCGTAGGTATAGTCGCCGTTATTGACCGCGTTACTTGAAAGCCGTGCGAGAAAATCCGCAAGACTGTCTACGGCAGGGTTCACCCCGCTCATGGTCAGCACCGCCGATACATTCCCCGCAGCGTCTTTCACGACGATGTACGCCTTGTACTGCGTACCCGCCATAAGCCCCGTAACGCTGATGGTGTTCTGGCTTGCGCTTGCGGCGGCGCTTCCCTTGGCAACCGCCGTGCCCTGCGCCTGGATAGTCGCGGCACTGGGCGCATTAGCGCTTGCCGCCAGTACCAGATAGTAGTAGGTTCCCACTTCGTCGGACGTAAACTCCAGCGTTGCGGTGGTTCCCGCCGTTGTTGTCAGATCCTCCACGCTTCCCGCACTGATCGTGGGCGCGGTGGTGTCTCTCGTTACGGTAACAGCCGCCGATGTCCCTTTATGGGTAACTACGCCGCCCGCCGTAGTAATGGTCAGGGACACGGTAATCGCTCCGCCGTCCACCAAGGTCAATTCGCCGGTGCCGGTGTTGATCGTTGCCACCGCCGTACCGCCGCCCACAATGGCGAAAGCCGCCGTGCTGCCGCCCTTGGCTGTGCTAATCTCCGCGGCGTTGCTTGGCGTCGCCGTCGTTCCCGCCGCGCCGGTGAAGGGCGCGTATACCGGGGACAGGGTTTGCGCCGCCGGGTGTATGGTAATCGCCGCGCTGTTGGTCTTGGGCGGAACTACGCCGCCGGGAGTGGTGTAGCTGATGGTGGCAGTTCCCGCAGTAAGCGCCGATACCGCGCCGGTGCTTGCGTTGATGCTTGCCACAGCGGGAGCGCTGGATGCCCAGGTAACCACGCCGCTGTTTTCCGTGGTGGCTGCCGTGGCAATAACGGTCTCGCCGATTTGCAGCGTACCGCCCAGGCCGGTGATTGCCGCGCCCGGCTCCGCCGCGCTCACTATAACATCAATGGTCTGGGTGTAAGCGGTTCCCAGCGCTGTCCCATTGGCAATGGTTGCAATCACCTTCACCGTACCGTCGCCGCCAGCGGTCAGGCTGTTGCCGCTGAGTTCCGCATTGGCGGCGGTGGTGCCGGTGGGGTTAATGCTCCACACAATCGTCTTGTTGGTGGCGTTCGCCGGGACAACCGTGCCGGTCAGGGCCAGCGGAGTATTCACATACACCGAGCTTGGCGCACCGGTAATGTTGGTAACCGCCACAAAGGCCGGTTCCGCCACGGTAAACCCACAGGCTTTGGCAAAAGTCTTGCCCTTGGTGTCCTTTGCCTGGACGCGCACGGTGTAGTTCCCCGCCGTCAGCGCGGAGGAGCCTACTTTGAGCTCTGTCCCGGTAATCGTAAACAAGCCGTTGTTGCTATCGCCATCGCCGTCAACCAGCGTATAGGTGAACGCGCCAGTGCCGCCGTCAGAAGCGGCCTTGCTGAAGGTTCCCGCCACCGCGCCGGCGGCTGTGTTGGCGTTGTCCGCCCGCAAGCCCGCTGTTTGAGTGAACGTGAAGCCCGTGATTTTCGGGTCATCAGGTGTGTTTGTGTTTTCGCACCCCATAGTTACAAACGCCAAGGCCAGGACAACCCCAGCCAGCGCTCCCAAAAGCATGATATGCTTTTTCATATAATCCCCTTTGGCGCTTAACGCCCGCCCGGCTATTGTTCTTTTCCGCCCCTACGGGCGGGTTTTTCCAAAAACTACCGTATCAAGCCTCTTGATACCGGGGAATCAACTCCCTTGATTCCCCGGGAACTAGACCCCAATACCCAGGGGATCTGACCCCCAGATACCCAGGGAACTAGCCCCCAGATCCCCGGGGATCTGACCCCCAGATACCTAGGGAACTAGCCCCCAGATACCCAGGGGATCTGACCCCCAGATCCCGGGGGATCAGCCTCCTCACCCACCGGCCCGGCGGCTTCGGCCCCTGAGCCTTCGGTTGCTGAGCCTGTCGAAGCAGTCGAAGGGCCCACGGTCAGGTCGCCGCTCCAAATAGTCCGGACGTCTTTGAGCAAGGTGCCGCTTCCCGCAAACTGGGTATTGATTTGTACCCTGCACGTCCCGTTGGGCAGGCTGGCCGGCAGCAGCGCGATAATCTTGGACGCCGTGTTTTCCACGTAAGGCAGCGGAACCACCGTCGAGAAGGCTTGTCCGCTGGCATACGCGCCGCTCACCCGCAGCCCCACCCCGGTCTTTGTCCCCGCAATCTTTATCTGGTGACCCGTAATCACCACCACGCCGCCGGGGGTCAGGGTCTCGTTCACCGCGCCGCTGGCCACGTCCTGCACCTCGTCGATGTAGGCCGGGCTTTCCGCCTGACCATCGCAGACCAGGGTGATGGCCCCGGCCATGCGGCTCAATTCAGCGCGGATGCGGGTGCGGAAGGTGATAGGGTGCTTTTCCCGGTCGCTTGCTTCGTTGGGGTGTTCCCAGGTGCCGCCCACGCGGGGGTGGATGGACACGGGGCCCAGGTTGACCGCGAAGCCGTCGCAGAGCTGGTACTTTAACTCCGCCATGAGCTGTTCGTGGTAGTCCAAGAGATCCGCCACGTTGCCGGTGAATCCGGCGCGGTTTTTGAGGGACGCGGCCAGGTCCAGCACGGTGAGCATGTTTTCACGCTCCGTGCGGGCCACGAAAGTACCTTCCACGTCTTTCAGGTAGTTTGGGTACAGCTTGACGTGTACCCGGTGCAGTTTTTCGATCAACTCGTTAATGAGCGCAGTTGCCGACAGTGATGCCATAATTGGCCTCCTTGGAGAAAAAAATATAAAAAAAACCGGCGTGTCCATACGGGCACGTCCGGTAGTTTCAAGAGGAAATGTATTGTGTCTGTATTAGTTAGTTGTGCGCTTCCCTGCCAAGGAGGGCAAGTTTGCGACCCGTCCGGGGGGGGGGGGGGGGGGGGGGGGTTTTTTTTATAAAAATGGTGTTGATAATATAGGGGGTTGTGTTGGAAAACATGCGGTTTTTTGGGGTGTTTAGCCCACCGGGGGGGGGGTTTGTGTTT
>JAITOJ010000154.1 GCA_031290005.1 Treponema sp.
GTGACCCTGCGCTATCTTTCCGCCGCCGACTTTACCGCCAACCTGCCGCCGGGCATCAGATCCAGCCTTATCATGAAAAGCGGCAATGCCAATTCCTTTTATTACACCGGCCCGGAGGAGTCCTATAATCGATTGTTGGCGGCCCTGCCGGAGATCGACAAACCGGCGCGCCAAATCCGCTACGACCTGCTGATTATCCAGTTCCAGGAGACCAAAGACTCCACCTGGAAGTCCGGACTGTCGGCGTCCAATGTGGCCATGGGAGACCGCACCGGCGCGGCGGCCCAGCTCGGCAGCGTGCTCAGCCTGAACTTCGACGTGGTCACCGCCTTCGGCCTCACCTTCGCGGCCTCTCTGCAAAGCGCCGTCTCGGAAAACAAGGCTTCAGTCTTCGCGGATACCACATTGCACGGCGTGTCGGGGGAGAAAATCTCCTTCCGCAACACCAACACCTACCGCTACCGGGACAACAACCTGGACCCGGAAACCGGCAAGCCCGTCTACACCGGCGTGACCCGGGAAATCGCGTCGGGCCTCACCCTGGACATCACCGGCACGGTCTCCGGGGACGGGATGATTACCAGCAAGGTGACCGCCTCGGTGTCCCGCCAGGGGGCGGACGTGTCCAAGACCACGGGGAACCCGCCGCCGACCTCGGAAAAAAGCATCACCACCGAAGTGCGGAGCCGTTCCGGCGACCCGGTGATTTTGAGCGGCCTGGTGCAGAACGACGAGTCCGCAACGGGCGAGCGGGCGCCGTTTTTGTCCAAAATCCCCCTGATCGGCAATCTGTTTGCCGCCAAAACCACCGCCACGGAACGCACGGAGATGATTATCTACCTGCTTCCCAATGCCGAAACCGAGCTTGCCCCGGACAAACCGGCCTTTGAGACCCAGGCCGAACGGAGCCGCCGGGTCTACCGGACGTTTATCTTGAAGGAGGCATTATGAAAACCGCGATTCCCGCCGCCCCGATGAAACTGTCCCCCGCCTTTTGCCTGCACAATGGGGCGGTGATTTTGAAGCAAGCCGAATCGGTCATCACCTTCGGAGTTCTCGACCCAGGGGACGACAGCCTGTGCCGGAGTCTTGAGCGGGCCTATGGCCAGCACATCACGGGCCTTGGCCTGCCGGACGACACCTGCGCGATTCACTTCAAAAAAATCACCCCTGCTGAATACCGCCGGGCGGTGTCCCGGCTGTACGCCTCGGAAGGCTCCCCTCCCCTCCCGCCGCCGCATGACGGCGAGGAACATATGAAGTGTTATGTTCAGGAAAAGGATTTTGAGCACTATGTAATTCCCCTGCCGGCGGGAAGCCGGTTCGGCAGGAAGCGGAACAGTTATCTCAAAAAGCAGCTTGAAAAACAGCATCCCTGTTTTGCCGAGTCCTGCTGTTACGACGCCCGGTACGGCTTTTTCAACAAAAAGCTGGCGGTCAACGCCGTGGTGATGGACAAGCTGTCTCTGGCCCGCTACCGCGTCCGCTTTCCCGGCAAAAATCTGAAGGTCAGGATTCCCCGGTGGAAATGGAACGGCAAAAAAGTTGACCGCATAATCTTTCCCCAGCGGAGCATTCCCGTACCGGCCCTGGCAGCCCCGGTGATATTCAGCGCCCTGGCGCTGGGTTTCTTTCAGCCCCACAGGCAAAACGCCGCTGTCATTCCCCTGGAGTCCGGCAGCGAACGTGCTGCCGTCCAAGAGCTGGAAAGTTCGATGAATCCAGTTCCGGTACTTATTCCGGCCAGTGATCCCATAAACCCGGAACCGGCAGGCCCGCCAAAAGCCCAGCCGTCAAAAAAAGAAGTAAAGCCGGGCATTCCCGTTTCATACACAAAAATCGGTGAAATACAGCAAGGAGGTATAAAATGCGTGTTCTACCGCACACCGGACGGAAAAATCATCCGTTCCGAAGAATAGGCTTGGCAGTCCAGACCTGCCTTATCATTATTTTCGCGTTCCTCACGGCAATGTGCCTGACCGGATGCGTATCAAAAAAAGGCTTTGCCGGCAGGGAAACCATTTACGGCATTGTCACCGACGGGTACCATAAACCGGTTCCCGGCTACCGGCTGTGGTACAACGGCGGGCAATCGGTGGTTGCCAGCGAGACCGGTATGTTCGCCTTTGAAAAAATCAGGGCCGGAACCGGGACGCTCACGGGTTCCAAGCCGGGGTATCTTCCGTTACAACAGTCCGTGCTGCTCATCGACAAACGGCAGATGCTCTATGTGTCGGTTACCCCGGTAACCGAGATTCTCGACCGGGCGGACGCGCTTTTTGAAAAAGAGGCCTGGAAAGACGCGGAGGATTTGCTTGAGGATACCCTCGCAAAGACCGCCAAAGAACAGGACATTCCCACGGGCATACTCCGGTTCTACCTTGCGGCGGCCCTGTATAAGCAGAAGAGATATGACCAGGCGTCGGCTCTTCTTGCGGAACTTTCAGGTTTGAGCATGAAAAAAATTGCCAAAACCGGGATTGAGCCCATTACAAGTCTGTTTTATTTCAAACTTATCCAGGAATTGTCCGAAGGGTCGCAAAAAGCGGCGGAGGTGTATTATGACGGACTTTAAACTCTTTTCAACAGCGATTCTGTTAGCCACAGCGGCGGCGCTTTTTTCGTCCTGCGAAAATATGCCGAAATTTCCGCTTACGGTGAAGAAACCGCCCTTTGCCCTTTCCGGCTTTGAAATCCGCCGGGGCCCTATCGACCAGGTCTGTCTGACCGCCTGCGCTTCCTTTTACTTTATTAATGGGAGCGCGGAGGAGCTTCGCGCCTTCAAAATCAATTTCCGGCTCTACGATGGCCAGGGCGAACCTATCGGCCGGGGAGACAACAAAGTAACCTTCCGGTATTCCGGGACTATCGCGCCGGGAGCAAACCGGGAAATAACCCTGTCCCTGGACCAGTTCGTCCCTTACGAAACCGCCGTAATTATCGCAGACCATATCTATGTGGAATCGGTTTTATTCGGCTCCGGAGATACATGGGAGGATCCTTACGGATTATGGACATGGTGAAATCCTATCAAATCCAACCCTGGTCAATATTCAGCAATGCGCCGTTGATTTCACCCTGCCGCAGTAAAAAAAGTCCTGCTTCTGCGATTTGTTCCGGCGCGATCAAGGTATTACCGGGGATTTTTGCCCGCAGTTCCTCTTTTTGAGCTTCGGTCAGATATTCCGTTTCCGTAAAACCCGGCAGTATTGCGTTACAGGTGATACCGAACTGCGAGCAGGAAATCGCCACAGATTTGACCAGACTGCAAAGCGCGGTTTTTGCGCCGCCGTATACCGGATTTGTCCTGAATCCGCGAATCTGTCCCGTGCCGGTTCCGCCAAAAACCAGGATACGTCCCCAGTAATTCCGCATCATATGGGGAAGCGCGGCGCTGATACAAATTCCCGGCAAAGTATAATTCAAAAAGCTGATTTCGTTCCATTCTTTGGCGCTTGTTTCGTGGAGCGGCTTTTGCAAAAAAGGGCCGAAGCACAGGCAAAGCACATCAGCTTGCCGAACTTCGGCATATAAAGGTGATTCAAGAAGACCGGAAAAATCACCAGCGTTCAGCCGCTGCGTCAGCTTGCTAACCGGGCAGGAAGTTTCTTCCCGAAGCCGCGCAATGAGGGCATCAAAGCGCGCTGAATCACTGCCGCCGTGGATAACCAGAGACAAGTCTTTGGGAAAATCATCTGTTTGTGTCCTGGCAAGAGCCAGTGACAGCGCCCTGCCGATTCCGCCTGAACCGCCCACAATGACGCACCGGGCGGACGCCGGATTGTGGCAGGTATTTTTTATATACATTGGCACAGTATAGCGCCGCAGGCAAAAAAAGCATATACTGAAGGTATGGAACTTCATGGGATTTCCGTAGTGCTGGCGCGTCCGGAAGAAAGCCGGAACATCGGCGCGGTATGCCGGGCTTTGGCAAACTCCGGTATCAATTCTCTGCGGATTGTGGGGCAGCGCGAAAACTACGATGATGAAAAAATCCGGGTTTTGGCAATTCACGCGGCGGACATCTGGGAGAAAGCAGTCTTTTTTTCTTCCATTACTGATGCCTGTGCAGATTGCGTTTTTTCCGCCGGAACCACCCGGCGGCGAGGCAAGAACCGCAAGGGAAAGCTGCTGCTGCCCGAAGAATTGGCTGAACAGGCCTCTTCGCTTTCCGGCGGAAGATGCGCGGTGGTCTTTGGCAACGAGCGCACCGGCCTTATTGATTCTGAACTCGCCGAATGTACCATAGGGGTGACTATTCCTGCAAGTGCGGGATTCGCTTCCCTCAATTTATCCCACGCGGTGCAGATTATCTGCTACACCCTGTTCCGCTCAGCAAAGCATTTTTCCCCCGGCTCAATTTCCATTCCTCTTTCCCGGCTGGACAAAACGGTCGGCGCGATTACCCGGTCTTTGGCTAAAATCGGCTTTTTTACCCAGACGCCGCCTACCGCTATGGAACAGTTCTGGCGGAATATTCTTTCACGGGCAGCTCTTTCAGAAGGAGAAGCGGCTTATTTAGAGCATGTGTTTACCAAAGCGGCGGGGCTGGCGGGACAGAACTTGTCTTGCTCCTCAGATACATATCCGCCAGGGTAAGGTGGCTCATAGCTTCTACCACGGGCACAATTCGCGGACAGATACATCCGTCGTGGCGTCCGGTAATGCGGAGCGCGGTATTCTCATAAGCGGCGGGATTACCCGATTGCTGCCGCACAGTCTGCTGTTCCTGAAATATACTCGGCACGGGCTTTATCGCCAGACGGAAGATAATTTCGCTTCCTGTGGAGATGCCGCCCAGAGTGCCGCCGCAATTATTTGTAGTCAAAGTTATTTTCCGGTTGTCCGCTGGGTCAACGCGAAAGGCATCGTTCAGGCTGCTTCCGGTTTTATCCGCGCTTTCAAAGCCAGAGCCGAACTCAATGCCCTTGACCGCGCCAAGGGAAAGCATGGCTTTTGCCAATTCCGCGTCCAATTTGTCAAAAACCGGCTCCCCCAAACCGGCGGGGACGCCTGAAACACGGCACTCTATAATGCCCCCCGCACTGTCCCCTTGCGCCCTCAGCCGGGCGAGTTGTTCTTCCATACGCGCCGCCGCTTCCATATCCGCCGCGCGAAGCGCGTTTTTTTCTATCACTGAAAAATCGACCGTACGGCATTCAATCCCCGCGGCCCTGAGGGTAAACGCTGTCGCCGAATACGCGCCGCCCAGGGCGTGTCTGAGCAGCGCCTTCGCGACCGCCCCGCCCGCGACCCGGGCCGCAGTCTCCCTGCCAGAGGAACGGCCTCCTCCCCGGTGGTCCCGGAAACCATACTTCACGGCATAGGTATAATCCGCGTGTCCGGGCCTGAAAACGGCTTTGAGGTTATCGTAGTCCGCCGAATGCGCTGATGTGTTCCGAATCAGCAGTGCAACCGGCGTTCCCGTGGTTTTTCCCTCAAAAACTCCCGAGAGAATCTCGCAACGGTCTGCTTCATTCCGGGAAGTTCCCGCTGTAGTCCGCGCTCCTCCGTGATTCCCCGGACGCCTACGGTCAAGCTCTCGCTGGATGTCTTCTTCCACAAGAGGGATGCCTGCCGGGCAGCCGTCGATTACCGCACCGACAACCTCGCCGTGGCTTTCGCCGAAGGTAGTCAGCCGGAACAAAGCGCCAAAAGTGTTTCCAGCCATTATGAGACAAACCACTTTTTCAAAAACGCCAAATCCAGTTCAGGATAGAGCACAAACCGGCCCAGCAGCGAGCGCACCCGCTTTTGGGCCTCTGCCTTGGCCTTTTCGTCCAGTACGATTTTGCCCTTTG